>JBOHTT010000343.1:0-7257 GCA_050733775.1 Vulcanimicrobiaceae bacterium | reverse complement strand
TCCTTCGCCTTAGCCTGAACAAAATATGATCCGCCTAAGAAACTCATGCAGCGGGTAGCCAAGAAAAGCGAGGTCGCGCAAGGCGCGACCAAGCGCGTCGAAGTGAACGGGCAAAGCGTTTTGCTCTGCAACGTCGACGGCGAGATCTACGCGATCGAAGACGTCTGCACGCACGACGGCGGCGCGCTGGATCAAGGCGAGCTGATGGGCGAGCGCATCATGTGCCCGCGCCACGGCGCGTTCTTCGACGTCCGCACGGGCGACGCGCTCACGCTGCCGGCAATCTTTCCGGTTCAGACGTTCAAAGTCCGAACTGAAGGCGATGAGATCTTCGTAGACCTCCCCTAAGGGGATGGCACCACCCTCGCTCCGTATCCCGTAATCCCGCACGGGACCCGATAACGCCATGATGTCGAGGCGCGGGTCGTGGCGTCTATCGCACAGGGTCAGCGAGGATGGTGAAATCAGCGTACGGTTTGCCGTTCGCTCCTCGTAGTGCCGAAAGGCCGAACGTTCATTGCCCTGACGACTCGGCCGTCGAGCACCAACAAGCCGATGGAAATCAACAGCATGCCGGCGAGCATGGTCCATTGCAGATGCTCGTGCAGAAATACGCCGCCCAAGATCAGCGCGACCACCGGCACCAGAAGGGTTACGAGCGACGCGTTGACCGCTCCGGACGTCTTGAGGATCGAGAAATACACGACATACGCTGCCGACGTTCCTAAGACGGCCATCGCGGCCAAAGCAAGCCACGCGGGGAGCGCGGGCGGCGCGATGGTCCACGGTTTGTCGATCGCGAGCTCCAGAGGCAGCACGAGGATCGTGCTCGCGATGAGCTGACCCGTCGCGATAGTAAGCGGCGGCGTGGCACGCAGGCGCTTGCCGTACACGATCCCAAACGAATACGAAACCGTGGCGCCCAGGCACGCAAGCTGCGCGAGGCTCGTTAGGTTCAGCCCGCGAGCCACGTCCGCGCCGACGAGAACGATCATGCCGGCGAAGGACAGTGCAATGCCCGCGATCTTGTTCGCCGAAAAGCGCTCGTCGGCCGCGGCGTAGTGTGCGACGATGGCCGTGAAGATGGGCGTCATCGCGTTCAAGATCGACGCGAGGCCGCTCGCGATTTGCGTTTCGCCCCACGCGATTAGCACGAACGGCACGATGTTGTTCGTGATGCCGAGGACTGCGAAGGGAACCCAATCTCCAAGACGCGCCGGCAGAGAAAGACGACTGAGGCGCAGCACCGGCAAGATCGCGAGCGTCGCAATTCCGACGCGCCCCAGCACGATCGAGAGCGGCGGCAGACCTGCCTCGTCGAGGACTTTATAGAAGAAGAACGCGCCGCCCCATAGGAGCGACAGCAGCACCAAAAGTCCCCAGTCGCGCCCTCTCATTCGCCGCTCTAACACGGCTCATCGATGAAGCGTTACAAATGTTCTCCGGGTTCGGCGTAGTGCGCGTCCGCCTGATCTTCGTTGTCGAAACCCTCGTCCACGTCGCCGTAGACCGTTTGCACGTTCTCCGGCACGCCTCGTATTTTCCGCGGCGTTTGCTCGCCGGCGGTTCCGGCTTCACGGGGACTCAACGGTTCTTCGTCGTCGGCTTCGGTATGCAGCTCTCGGCCGCGGTCTTCACGTTCCATGGCCATCCTTTTATCGAATCATACGCCTGGTACCCTATGCTGATTTCGCCTAAGCGGCCTAGAGCCTTATCCACAGGCGTTACGTTTGTCGAATGCCGCGTATGCGAGAGAGGCGATAAGGTATTTGCATGGCACACCGGCTTTTGATGTGTCCGCCCCGGTCCAATCAGTCGAGCGAAGCGCGGCGTCAGTGGGATCGTTTTGTCGAATTGCTCCGTGCAGCCGCAGATGTGAAAGTCGAGCTGATCGACGCGGCGCTGCATGCAAATGATTTGACGTTCACATCGCATGCCGCGCTCGTCATCCGCGATCTCGCGGTTATTGCAAGCGCCCCCGAACCGTCCGATCGCAGCGCGCGCCAAATCGTCCGCGGGACGCTGGCCCGCCTCGGATTCGCAACCACGTTTTTGCAAGAAACGGCGTTCGCGGGAAGTGCCGATGCACTATACGATCGCATGCGGCCAATCGTGTACGTCGGGTATGGTGCGGCGTCGGATCGCTTCGCGACGTATCAGCTCGGTGAATACGTTTCCTCGCGCATCGTGCCCCTCGGTCTTGCGGATCCGCGATTTCCGCATCTCGATACCGTGCTGGCGCCGCTGCGCAGCGGACACGTGCTTGCGTACATGCCCGGATTCGCACCGCACGCGCAGCGACTGCTGCGCCGCATTGTCGAGCCCGAATACCTGATCGAAATCTCGCCGGCAGACGCGGCAGAGCTTGCCTGCAATGCCGTCGAGTTAGACGACGCGATTTTCGTACATGCAGCGTCGCGCGGTCTTCGCGAACGCCTCCTTGCTGCCGGTTATCGCGTGCTTTCGAGCGAGCTTAGCGAATTCGTACGGCGCGGCGGCGGAGCAAAGCGGCTGACGCTCAAGCTCGATGACGGCCCTGCCGCGGCCGGAGCCGCCGCTTAAATGCCGAGGTACGCGGTCTGGATTTCTTTACTGCCCGCAAGCTCCTGATTGCTGCCTTGCATCGCAACCGCACCGCTTTCTAAGACGTACGCCCGCTGCACGAGCGAAAGTGCGCGGCTAACGTTTTGCTCCACGAGGAGAATCGCCGTCCCCATCGCGTGAATCTCGCGTATCTTCTCAAATGTCACGTCCGTAACGACGGGAGCTAGCCCTAGCGACGGTTCGTCGAGCATCAGGAGGCGTGGCTTCAGCATGAGGCCGCGTCCGACGGCGAGCATTTGCTGTTCGCCGCCGCTCATCGTTCCGGCAAGCTGCTTGCGGCGCTCGGCCAGTACCGGAAAGATCCCGTACACGACCTCGAGCGTCTGGCGACGTTTCACTTTTGCGCTTGGGATGTAGGCACCGATCTCCAAGTTCTCTTCAACAGTGAGATCCGGAAAAACTTGGCGGCCTTCCGGTACGTGCGCGATCCCGAGTGCGGCGATCTTGAAGGGTGGCCATCCATTTAGGACGTTGCCGTAAAACGAGATGCTTCCGGAGGTCGGTCGTACGAGACCCGAGATCGCACGCAAGGTCGTGCTTTTGCCCGCGCCGTTTGCGCCGAGAAGGCCGACCGCTTCGCCTTCCCCGACGGCGATCGTCACGTCGTGAATTGCCTTATGGCTGCCGTAACCCGCGCTGACGGACGTGAGCGTCAGCATCCGTGCACGTATTCGCTGCCGAGGTAGGCGCGCACGACTTCGGGATTGGCGACAACCTCGCGAGGGGAACCTTCGGCAATTTTCTGGCCGTGGTCGAGCACGATGATATGCCGCGCGACCGCCATGATCACGCGCATGACATGCTCGACGATCACAATCGTCAATCCGCGCTTCTTGAGCTCGCCGACGAGCGCTACCGCTTGATCGACTTCGGTGGGATTGAGGCCCGCCATCACTTCATCGAGCATTAGCAGGCGCGGCTCCGTAACCAGCGCGCGCGCCATCTCCAGACGCCGCTGGTCGATCGTCGTCAGGTCGCGGGCGAGCGTTTGCGACTTCTCGCCTAATCCCACAAACTCCAACGCTTCGCACGCGCGCCGCGTCGCCGATTCCACCCCACGGTGGCGCAAGAACGCTCCCGTCATGACGTTGGCAAGAGCCGTCATGTTGCCGAACGGGCGCGCAACCTGAAACGGGCGCGCCAAACCGATGGCGCAGATGTCGTACGGCCGAAGTCCGACGATCTCGCGACCGAATGCCGTCACCGAGCCGGCATCGGGCCGGTAATAGCCGGTAATCAAATTGAAGCTCGTCGTCTTGCCGGCACCGTTCGGACCGATGAGCGCTAGTGTCTCACCTTCGCGCACATCGAAACTCACGTCCGAAACCGCGCGCAAGCCGCCGAATTTCTTGCTGAGATTGCGCACGACGAGCATTTCAGCCACGACGCACGCTCCGGATCGCGTCGTTCACGAGACCCAGCAGTCCGGTAGGCCGCCACAAAATTACGGCTATTAGGATGAGTGCGTAGACCGTAAGCTGCACGCCCCCGTGACTCGCGCCGAGCGAGCTTTGCAGGAACGCGGAAAGCGGCTCGAGCAGCGCCGTGCCGAGCACGGGCCCCCACAGCGTACCGATGCCTCCCACAATCGACACAAGCGCTGCTTCGACCGATACGTTGAACGAAAACGCGATGTTAGGATCGATGAAATAGATGTATTGGACGTAAAACGTTCCGGCGAGCGCGGTCAGAAACGCGCTGATGAGGTACACATCGCGCTTGATGCGCGGCGCGTTGACGCCGACGGCTTGGGCGGCGTCTTCGTCCTCGCCCACCGCCACGAGATAATATCCCATCCAGGAGCGCTCGATGAGATACGTTGTGAAAAGGCCGATTGCGAGCAGCGCAAGGGCGAGGTAATAGTACGGTGCCTTTCCGCTGAACTGCATCATGAGAGGCGCGTTGCCCAGATATGGAATCGTCGTGCCTTCGGCGCCCCACGCGAAGCCGCGGAATTTCAGGAAAAGCAGCATCAGCACTTGCGCGGTTGCGATCGTCGCAATGGCAAAGTACGGGCCACGGAGACGAAAACATAGCCATCCGATCGGCAAGCTCGCGAGCATCGCGACGACCCCGCCTGCGATGAGACCGAACCACGGCGAGATGCCGAAGCGGATCATCAGAATCGTCGATGTGTATGCCCCCAGGCCGAAGAAGGCCGCGTGACCGAGCGACAGCTGTTTGGCATAACCACCCATCAAGTTCCAGGCGACGCCGATGAACGCGAACAGCAGCACGCGCACGCAGATGTCCATGCCGAACGACGTCGTCACGAAGAACGGTAACGCGAGCAGTACGGCCGCAAGCGCCGCGATCCACGCGAGCCCCTTTACCGCGCCCACCCTCCGAACAATCCGCTGGGGCGCAGGGCGAGCGTTGCCAGCAGCATCAGAAAGACAACGATCAACCCGGAATCCGCTCCGACGAACTGAATGCCGAGCGATTCCGCGATGCCCATCATCAACCCCGCGATGAGCGCGCCCGTAACGTTGCCCAACGTGCCCAGCACGACCGCGACGAAAGCCATCAGCACGAACACCTGGCCAACCGTCGGATAAACCGGGTAAAACGGCATCAGCAACGAGCCCGCGGCGCCGGCAATCGCCAGCGCCAACCCGACGGCGACGGCGAAAACGCGGTTCGTGTTGATCCCCATCAGCATCGCAACGTCGCGGTTTTGCGCGGCGGCACGCATTGCTTTTCCTACGTCCGTGTGATGCAGCAACAGAGTCAGTGCGCCGCTAAGCGCCATTGCGACGACGAATGCAATAAGCTTGGCCACCGAAACGTACACGTTCCCGACATGAAAGGACGCTTCGCTGTACGGCGTTTGCACGGTGCGGTAATCGGCGGTAAAGAGCAGCAGGGCCACGTTCATCAGCAGCACGGAGAGGGCAAACGTCAAGAAGATCTGCGGCATATCGCCCAGTCCGAGCACGCGCCGAATCAGGAAATGCTGCAGCAGGACGCCGACGACGAACAGCACCGGCATGGATACGAGCAGTGAGAGCAACGGGTCTACATGCAAGCGCGTCGCCAGGAAAAAGCTGATGTACATTCCGATCATCACGAACTCGCCTTGAGCGAAGTTCACGATCTTCACCACACCGAAGATCAGCGTAACCCCGATGCTGACGAGCGCGTATATGCCCCCAATGAGCAGGCCGTCGACGACGGCCTGCACGAGAATGCCGGGATTCAGGAAAGCTACGCCTTCATGAGTGGCTTGCGCGCCTCGGGTTTAGGAAACACGCTCACGAGATCGGCGTGTTGCCACTGAACGCCGACGGGGTGTCCGTAAACGTTCTTCCCGTCCGGGCCAAATTTGACTTTGCCGCCTGGCGCCATCGCGGCGTAACCTCTCGTAAACTCCATGCTCGCGAGGGCATCCCGCACTTTTTGCGGATCCGGAGAAGCTGCTTTATCGATGGCCGCAGCCAGCATGAATGTCTGCGCCACGAGTCCGCCGGCATACTCGAAAATGAACTCTCCGAATTGTTTCTTGAATTCAACATTCACGCGTTGCGCATCAGCATTGATGTCGTGGTTCCAATGGGCGACGCCGAGTAAGCCTTCAGCGGCGGGGCCGACGCTCTTGTAGAACTCGGGCTGAACGAATCCGCCAGATCCGCCGTTGATCGGCATGCTGACACCCATTTGCTTCATCGTGCGAACGATAAGGATCAAATCGTTTAGGTACGACACCGCGAAAAGCGTGTTCGCTCCCGAAGCGCGCACTTTGTTGATGAGCGGTCCGGCGTCGGTGAATCCGGCAGAGTACGGCTCGAACATGACGATCTCGACGCCCTCGCCGGCAGCCTGCTCTTTGAGCCCCTTCGACGTCGCAGTACCGAAGGCAGTGTTCTCGAAGACCACGGCTACCTTTGGCTTGTCGCTGACGAGGTGCGACATCTGCAGTTGTGCCTTCGCGAATTGCGACGCGCGCGCGAACGGCGTGAACGTATAGTGACGTCCCTCGTTGAGCTTGTCGCTGCTCGAGCCGGTGATGAGCGGCACGTGGGCCCGTTCGGCGACTTCGCTTGCGATGAGCGTCAGCGCACTCGCATAGCAACCGTGTATCGCGGATAGTTTGTTGCCGCCGATCAAACGGTCCGTTTCCGTTCGCGTCACGGTCGGATCGCTCTGCACGTCGGAGAGAACCAAATTCAGCTTGGCACCGCTCAGCGACCTAATGCCGCCGGAGTCGTTCACCATCTGCACGGCCAACTTGGCGGCGTTGACGCAGCCCTGGCCGATTTGGCCCAAGCCCCCCGTTACCGGATAGAGGCCGCCGATATTTACCGGCTCGGGTGCAGCGCGGACGGCGATCGGCGTGCCGAAGCCGGCGGCGACGGCAGCCCCGGCTACAGTCTTAGAAAGAAAGACTTTGCGGCTGCTCTTCTTCATGGTCCCCTCCAAGGAAAGCCTGGACTCCGACTTATTGTTTGAATCGGTCGCTCTCGTCACGCATCTCCTGCGGGAATCACAGCTCGTCGACCTCTGGGAAGTGCGCCGCTTGCTCGAATGCGTTCGGCGGGCGATGGCCGAGCCGGGGTAGTCTGCGGCGATGACGTTGACGCTGGACCCAACCGGGTGGTAAAGTTTGCCGGTTATGTACGCGATCATCGAGACCGGCGGCAAGCAGTATAAGGT
>JBOHTT010000342.1:0-20336 GCA_050733775.1 Vulcanimicrobiaceae bacterium | reverse complement strand
CCCACGATGAGATCGGTCGAGAGCGACCAACCGGCACAGTGCTCGCGGAAAAGATCGATCTTCGCGCGATATTCCTCGATCGTGTACTTGCGGTTCATCTTCCGCAAGACCGGATTGGAGCCGGACTGCATCGGCAAGTGCAGACGCGGGTTGATCTTCGCAACCGTCGCGAGCGTCCGCACGAGCTTGGCGGTGAAATCCTTCGGGTGCGAGGTCACAA
Source organism: Vulcanimicrobiaceae bacterium (assembly GCA_050733775.1). GTDB lineage: Bacteria > Vulcanimicrobiota > Vulcanimicrobiia > Vulcanimicrobiales > Vulcanimicrobiaceae > JAFAMS01. The sequence continues at coordinate 20,116 of JBOHTT010000342.1, read as the reverse complement.
ACGTCAGGCGTTCGACGCCGGGAATCTCGGCCGTGCGCGCGAGCAGATCGGCAAAGTCCGAGTCGCCACCCGGATCTTTGTACGCGTTTACCGTCTGTCCGACGAGCGTAATCTCAAGCGCCCCCTCGGCAACGCGGCGTCGCACTTCGCCCAGGATATCGCCGATCGGCCGGTGGTCGAAGCGGCCCCTTACGTGCGGGACGATGCAGAACGTACAATAATAGGAACATCCGCGCTGTACCGTCACGAAGGCGCGCAGGTGCGAATACGCGTCGGTGACGCCGTCGGCGGTGCCGCCGAGCGGCAGCAGCAGCGCTTCGTCTTCGGTATCCGCGTCCGGCGCGTCCAAAAACTCGCCGCGCCACCGCGCGATTGTCTCGGAGAGCCTCGAAAGCTCTTGCGTGCCGAACACTGCATCGACGTGCGGCACCATGCGTTGCATGCGGTCGCGATCTTGCTCGGCGAGACAGCCCGTGACGACGAGCCTGACGCTGGGGTTGCGATCCTTGAGCAGCTTGAGGTGCCCGATGCGCCCATACGCGCGCGTTTCGGCATTGTCCCGGACCGTGCACGTGTTCACGACGACGACGGACGCGTCGATGGGCCGATCGACCACGGTGTATCCGGCGCTGCGAGCTCGCTCCGCAATAAACTGCGAATCGGACTCGTTCATTTGGCAACCGAAGGTTTCGATATAGATTCCGGGCACGGAGGCCCAGGCTTCGCTGAGGCCGAGCGCGACCCCGCCTCGCGGTCTAGTGCGTCCTCAGCGGCGCCGCGCCGACCCGAACGTAAAAGTCGAGCGGCAAGAACAGTTTGCCGCCGATCATCGCCGGCGCCGTATCGAACGTATATGCGTCGCCGTCGATGCGCATGGTCGGATCGCCCACCGTGCCGGCGGCGAGGTGTCCGTTGTGGCGGATCTCGATTCGTTTGCCGTCGATCGTAATGTCGCTCGGCGCAAGATAATTGGAAGCCGGCGCGACGACGATCGCGCGCCCGCCGCCGCCCGCGCCGGGACGCAGCACCACGTTCGTGATCGTGTCGGGATAGATTTCGATATGGCGCCGATAGCGATCGTGCACCGTTTCGACGACGATGTCATGCTCGCCGGGCGGCAAGTCGATTTTGCGGCCCGCAACGAGCTTGACCGGCAAACCGTCGACGTTGATGTTGCGGATCGGCGCGTCGGCGTGGAGCGACAGCGTGCCGTTTATCGGCGGCCCGCTCATGTCGCGATCTAATTGAAAGTCGACGAACTGAAACGGCCGAGCTTCGCTGATGGTCACCTTCACTTCATGGCTCAGCCATCCGGTCTTCGCAGTCGTCACGGTATGCGTGCCGGCGCCGAGCGCGTCGATGAGCAATGGGGTGCGGCCGATATATTGACCGTCGATCCAGGTGTCGGCTCCGCTAGGCAGCGTCGTCAGATAAATCGCGCCTACCGGATCGCGCGCGAGCGCGGGTGGTGGCGCAAGAAGGATGAGGCCGGCAAACATCGCCGCCAGGAAGGCTCGAACGGTCACTCCGGTGGATTTCCGGCAGTTCAATGCTGCAACCCTCGACGGTCGCTCTGGTCGGCCGCCCCAACGTCGGCAAAAGCTCGCTCTTCAATCGCCTGATCGGTCAGCGTCTCGCAATCGTCGACGAAGCGCCGGGCGTGACGCGCGATCGTTTGTACGCCCTGACCGAATGGCAAGGCCGAACGTTTACGCTGGTCGACACAGCCGGGATCGATCCCGACGCGTCGCGGGGCGCGATTGAAACGAAGACGCGCCTTCAGGCGGAAGCTGCCGCAGCGGAAGCCGACGTCGTCGTCTTCGTCGTGGACGCCGCCGAGGGGCTCAATCCACTGGATGAAGAGGTCGTCGGCATCTTGCGGCGCACGCGCCGCCCCGTAATCCTCACCGCGAACAAAGCCGAATCGAATCGCGCGCGTGAATCGGCCGTCGGCGAATTTGCGCGACTCGGTCTCGGCTCGCCGTTCGAAGTATCCGCGATCCACGGTGAGGGAACGGGCGAGCTCCTCGATGCGATCGTCGAACGATTACCGGATCGCAGCGATACCGTCGCGACGCCGGAGAACGAGCTCGCCGTCGCGATCATCGGACAGCCCAACGTCGGAAAGAGCTCGCTGCTCAACGCGCTCATCGGTGAGGAGCGTGCGCTCGTTTCGGACGTGCCGGGCACGACGCGTGATGCCATCGATTCCGTCTTTCCCTATCAAGATCGAACGATTCGGCTGATCGATACCGCCGGCGTCCGCAAAAAACCGGCGGTCCGAGGCTCGATCGAATATTACGCCTCGCTGCGTTCGCTCGGAGCGGTTGCTCGAGCGGATATCGTGCTGCTCGTCATCGATTCGATGCAAGGTCCGCTCGCGCAGGACCGGCGCTTGGCCGGCATCGCGATCGAAGAACGCAAAGGCCTCATCATCGTCTCGAACAAGTGGGACCTCGCGCGCGAACAAGGCGAGTACTCGCAAGCCGAGCTGACGGAAGCGGTCTATGGCGAGATTCCGTTCGCGCGATTCGCGCCCGTCGTGTTTCTCTCGGCGCTCACCCGCCGGCGCCTCGGCGCCTTGATGCCCGCCGTCATGGCGGTTGCCACAAATCTGGAGCGGCGCATCCAAACCTCGCACGTCAACGAGCTCGTCCGCGACGCGGTGATGGCGCATCCGCCGCCGGCGGTGGGCGGCAAGCCGTTGAAAGTGTTCTACGCTTCGCAGGTCGCGACGCGGCCGCCGCTCTTCATCTTCCACTGCAACGATCCCGACCTGGTACGCGGTTCGTATGCGCGGTTTTTGGAGGGAATCTTACGAGCAGCCGACGAGTGGACGGGCGTTCCTTTGTCGCTTGAATTTCGCCGCCGCTCCGAGGAACGATGAGACTGCCGATCGGTGCGGGCATCGTCATCTTGGCTTTCGCGGTCGGCTCGCTGCCCTTCGGCGCAATTGTATCGCGTCTGTTCTTTCGCAAGGACATCAGCCAGGAAGGAAGCGGCAATATCGGCGCGGCGAACGTGCTGCGCACGCTTGGACGCCCGGCCGGGATCCTCGTCTTGCTGCTGGATGCCGCCAAAGGGTTTGGTCCGACGTACTTTGCGCAGGATGTGGGAGGATTAGGCCTCGCGCTGGCCGCCGGATTCGCCGCGATCGTGGGCCACTGTTATTCGCCCTGGTTGCGATGGAAAGGCGGAAAGGGCGTGGCGACCGAGCTCGGCGTGCTCTTCGCGCTGGCGTGGCCCGCCGGCGTCGTCTTTGTCGGCGTGTGGAGCGTCATCGTCATCGCGTGCGGGTACGCTTCGGTGGGATCGCTCGTGGCTAGCTTCTCCTCAATTCCTACCTTATTGCTCTTCGACGGCGGATGGGCCGCGCTATATGCGATAGTTGTCGTCGCGCTGATTACTTGGCGACATCGCGAGAATCTGCGGCGACTGCGCGCCGGACGTGAGAGTCGGGTGATAGGAGCTTCCCACTCGGCGTCCAACCCAGGCGGGCTGCCATGATATCAAGCAACGATTTTCGCAACGGCGTCACGATCGTCATCGACGGCCAGCTCTGGACGGTCATCGAGTTTTTGCACGTCAAGCCCGGTAAAGGCTCGGCGTTCGTCCGCACGCGTCTGAAAAACGTCAAGTCGGGTGCGACGGTCGAGCGGACGTTTCGCGCCGGCGAAAAGCTCGAGCGCGCGACCGTCGACAATCGCGATATGCAGCTGCTGTACAACGACTCCGACGGCTTCCATTTCATGGATTCGGAGACGTACGAGAACATCACCATCCAACGCGATCTCATCGGCGAGCCGGCCGACTTTCTCAAAGACGGCACGAAGGTCAACGTGCAGATGTATGACGGCAACCCGATCGGCGTCGAAACGCCGGCGCACGTCGAGCTGCAAGTCACCGAGACGGATCCGGGCTTCAAAGGCGACACTGCGACAGGCACGACAAAACCGGCGAAGCTGGAGACGGGCGCCACGGTGCAGGTGCCGTTGTTCGTCAATCCGGGCGACATCATCCGCATCGACAGCCGCGACCGCCGCTACATTAGCCGCGCCTAGCTAGGGCGCAGGGGGCCCACGGCCGGGCCGGACCGGGAGCAAGGGGCGGGAGCGTCCAACGTTGCGCTATGCGCAAGATTCGCACGCTCGCTATAGCCGGGGTGCTTTCGCTCATCGCAGCGGGCATCGGCGTCTTCCTTTACTTTGCACCGGCAAATTTCGCGAACGCGAATCGCACGATGGACTTCGTCGTCGTCAACGAGGCGATGCTGTGGGCGGACGATCAGGATGCGTTGCACAAGATCGGCATCCGTTTCCCGGAGCGCCAAGCCTTCAATCCGCATCTGAAGCTCGTCACGATCGACGAAGATTCGTTCCAGGCTTTCGGCCCGTTCCCGTGGCCGCGCTCCCTCTATGGCAAACTGCTCACGCGCCTCGCGCAGGCCGGTGCGAAAACCGCCGCCTTCGACGTCGTGTTCCTCGACAACGCGCAAGATCGAACCCAAGACGTGCTTTTCGCGCAAGGCTTGCACGCGATGCCTACGGTGCTCGGCTACACGATCAATACGACGAGCGAAGGGAACTTCGGCCAGGAAAACATCGCGAGCGATCTGCGACCGTACGTTGCGGACATCGGTTATACGACGGTCGACAATCCCGGCGGCTGGACGCTGAGCCAGCCGTTCCCGCTCGTCGTGACCGAAGGCAACAAGCAGACGACGTATCTTTCGCTCGCAGGCGCGACCGTTCAGCGCTACACGGGCAAAAAATTCGTCGCCGTCGACGCGTGGCACGCGAAATGGGGTGACGACACGATTCCGCTCGACGGCGATTATAAAATTTTGAACCTCCCGTTCCGCACGCACGAGCATCAGGAAGTTTCCGGGCGCGCCGGTGCGACCGAGCAGTTCATCGCGTTTGCGGAATGGCTGCCGTTCTATCAGGCGCTGCAGCTGCCGATGAAGGATCTGAAAACGTTCGCGAACGGCAACATTATCGTCGTCGGCAGCACGGCCCAAGCGCTCGGCGACTTCATCTTGACGCCGAACGGCCGCTATCCGGGAGTGTTTTCGAACCTGCGCTTCATGGATCAGTTCATGACGCACACGTTCATCAAGCGCTCGCGGCCTTGGGTAAACCTCATCTTGCTCATTCTGCTGCCGCTCGGCATCGGCGCGCTCGTGACGTACCTTGCCCCGCTGCTCGGCGTCGGTTTGTCTCTTGCCGTCGTGCTCGTATATACGTCCCTCGTCGTGTTGACGTACGGCTACACGCTGTACTGGCTCGACATCATTCACGTCGACGGCGCGATGATGGGCACGGCGCTGTTCGTCGCATTGTACCGGGTCGTGACGGAAGGTGCCGACAAGCGCGCCATCCGCGAGATGTTCGGCAAGCACGTCAGCCCCGAGCTCGTCAACGAGATGATGAAGCACGACGACCCCAAGGCTGCGCTCAATCTTCAAGGCAAGCGCGTCAAGGTCACGATCTTCTACTCGGATATTCGCGGGTTTACGGCGATGTCCGAAAAGATGACGCCCGAGCAAATCTACGGCCAGCTCAACGAGTACTTTGAAGAGATGTGTCAGATCGTCTTCAAATACAATGGGTACGTCGACAAGTTCATCGGCGACTGCCTCATGGCGGTCTTCAGCGCGCCGAATCCCAAGCCCGATGACGCGAAGAGCGCCGTCTTTGCCGCGATCGAGCAGCAAGACAAGATTCTCGAGATGGCCGCCGCGTGGGAAAAGGCCGGGCGGAAGATCTTCACGGTCGGCATGGGCCTGAATACCGGCGAAGTCGTCATGGGCAATCTTGGTTCGTCGGATCGTTTGAACTACACGGTCATCGGCGATAACGTCAACACCGCGGCTCGCTTGTACAACGTTGCCAAAGGCGGTCAGACGATCATCAGCGAGACGACGTATGACGAGGTGAAAGATCTCGTGGTCGTCAACGAGTTGGATCCTGTGATGGTCAAAGGTAAAGAAAAGCCTCTACGGATATTCGAAGTGATCCGTAAGCTGACGCCAGGCGAAGTCAACCCATCCAAGCTGCGCGATCCGAACGAACCCGTCACCATTCAGATGGCGGCTGCGCACTAAACTCTGACGCACTACTCGCTGCTCGTTTCTTTCGAGCTCTTCATACTCGGCGCCGTTGCCGCGGTCTTTGGTTCGCTTGCCGGACTGGGCGGCGGGTTTTTGATCGTGCCGGTGCTACGGTTGCTCTTCAGCGTGGCTCCGGCGCCGGCGGCCGCGGCATCGCTGCTCTACGTTTTCGCGAACACGCTTGCTGCGTCGATCACCTACGTGCGCAATCGCGTCGCCGACGTGCCCCGCGGATTGGTCATTTCAGCGTCCGCGATTCCGTCGTCGATTCTCGGAGCGTACGTCGTCTCGTTGCTCTCGGCGAAAAACTTCGATCTGATTTACGGCATTTTTTTGGTCGCCGTCGGCATAACCGTATTCGCGCGCCGCAACGCCGAGCCGAAGCCGCGCGACATGCCGAGAGGCACGCGGCTGGCACTCGAGATCACAACCGGCGTTTTCGTCGGCTTTATCTCGAGCTTCTTCGGGATCGGGGGTGGCATCGTGCTGGTGCCCACGATGCTCGTGCTCTTCCAGCAGACGGTGCACGTCGTCGCGGCGACGTCCGCGTTCGTCGTGATGCTGACGTCGCCGGTCGGCGTCATCGCGCACGTCTTCTACGGGGCGTTCGATATCGGTCTCGCCGCGCCGCTGGCGATCGGGGGCCTCGTCGGAGGCGGCATCGGCGCGCGGCTTGCGAGGCGCCTCCACGCTCGCCACCTTTCACTTCTGATCGCGGTCTTGCTGTTTGTGGCCGCCGTAGCGCTGGTCCTCAAGCACCTCTAATGCGAGGGGCGATTTCGATTGCCGCTCTGCTGTGCGTTGCCGCGATCTTGCCGGCGCGCGGTGCGGATGACAACGTCCTGCGGCGCGATTCCGGTATCGTCACCTACAAGCTGCCGGATACGCAAGCAATTTCGCTGACGGGCAGCGTGCCGGTCTCCGATGCGGTGATTGCGACGACCGCAGTCGAGTCGCTCGCCCGATTACAGCTGCGCGATTCGAGCGAGATTCGCATCGGCGACCGAACGACGGTGCGCATCGGCGACCTTGCGTCGGCCGCGGCGGCGACCCCCGGCGCGACGATCTACATGGATCGCGGTGCAGTGCGATTTGCGATCACGCATCCCAAAGGCGGGAAGGCGAACTATCGTTTCGTTACGCCGTCGTCGGCACTCGCAGTTCGCGGAACGGTCGGCTATTTTGTCGTCGGCCCGGCCGGCCAACAGATCTATTGTGTCAAATGCGAAGCCGGCGATGTTTCTGTCGAAGCTGCCGGCAAGAGCGTCGAAGTGCGCAGCGGTCAGACGCTCAACCTCGGCGTCGACAACGGCACGGTCACGAGCAGCCAAATCGTGCCGAACCGCACGATCAACAATCCCGCCATCGATCAGTTCTTGGGTGGCGCCAGCCCGTTCGGTCAAGCCGCCGCAACCGGCGCGGACTTCACCCAATCCGGCAGCGGTATCTCGCGAATATAGCTGCTCCGCCTAGAGCCACGCTGGCCCAGCCATTGTCATCCCGAGCGTAGGTCGCCGAAGGCGACCGTAGTCGAGGATGCACGCCATCGATTGTCATCCCGAGCGTAGCGACGCGAAGCATCGCGTAGTCGAGGGACAGCGACAATATATATCCGTTGAGATTATCGTAACATTTGAACCGCTTCTCGGTCCCTCGACTACGGTCGCCTTCGGCGCCCTACGCTCGGGATGACAGAGCTGGCGCGCTACGCTCGGGATGACAATGCTGTGGCGCTACGCTCGGGATGACAGCGCTGCGGCGCTATGCTCCTCCGTGAGCCGCTTTTGCGGCGCCATCTTCGAGTTGCCGCATTTCGACGACTTCGAAGACGAGTATCCCGCGATTGCACCACGCGCATTTCACGGCGGGCGCAGGTTTGCGCTTGCGCAAGAACTCCCGGCGGCAATGCTCGCAGCGTAAGATATAGCGCTTCAGGTTCTCGTTGATCGGCGCAGCGGTCCCGAGGTCGTGATAGATCGACTTGAGCCCGAGCTCGCGCATCTTCTTCTTGAACGCGTTCGTGTGGCCGGGGTTTTGCTTCTTTGAAAAGAGCCACGCGTGGATCATTTCGTGGAGCAGCGTCTCGCGCAGCTGTTCCGGTTTGCCGCGCAGGTGCTTCGGCGAAAGCTCGATCTTCGGCGGCTTATACGTGATCCGGCCGGCAACGTTGGAGAACCGATTGTTATACGCGATCTCGTGGGTCGGGATCTCGCCGTCGAAATACGCGTAATTGAACCGAGCAAATAGAAGCTGGAGCTCGGCTATATCGGGGAGCACCGAAAGAGGAATTGCGCCTTCCGGGCCACGAGTCCCTTGCGTGAACCCTCCGCCCGGACGCGGCCTGCCGCCGCGTATCTACGTCCCGATCCTCGTCGTGTTCGCCGTCGTCTTCCTCGCCGCAATGGCATATCTGCTGGCGATCGGATTCCGCGTGACGGGCTCGCCGTTCGGGACGAGCGTGTCGACGCCGATTCCGACGCAAGCCCCGCGCTCGACAAAATGAGCGATGCGCCGCACGTCATCGGCTTTCAGGGAGAGCCGGGCGCGTTCAGTGAGGAGGCCGCCGGAGCGCTCGTACCGGATGCGTCGACGCGCGGCTATCGCACGTTCACGATGCTGATCGATGCCGTTGCATCCGGGGAAGCCGACGCGGCGCTCTTGCCGATCGAGAACTCTATTTCCGGGCAAATCGCCGGCAATTACGATCTGCTGTGGAATCATCCCGACCTGACGATCGTCGACGAAACGGTGCATCGCGTCGTCCAATCCCTAATCGCCTTGCCCGGCACGCGCATCGAAGACATTACCGAAGTGCGTTCCCATCCCGTCGCGCTCGAGCAATGCGGGCGGCTCTTTGCCGCGCATCCGCAGTGGCGACGCACGGTGGTCGACGACACTGCCGGCGCCGTACGCGAGATCGTGGACGAAGGCAACAAGGCCGTCGCGGCGATCGGTTCGCGCGCCGCGGCACAGCGCTACGGCGCGGCGATTCTCTCCGAAGCGGTCCAAGACAATTCCGAAAACTTCACGCGATTCTTCTTGGTCCGCCGCAGCGCCGGCGGGACTCGGCGACAAGGCCGCGCCTGCGTTGCCATCGCACTTGCCGATCGCCCCGGGTCCTTGCGCGACGCGCTGTCCGCGTTCGCGAACGAAAAGTTGAACTTACGGTCACTCGTCTCGCGACCGGCGATCGACGAAGGGCCGTTCAAGTACCGCTTTTATTGCGAGATCGAAAACGCAGAGCCCGACGCCCTTAGCCGGGCGCTCGCCCAAATCGACGGCAAGACCCGAGTGCTCGGCGCGTATTAGTCGTACAGGCCTTTGCCCTTGAGGATCATGGGCGTGCACTTTTCAATGCGCGCTTCCCGGGTCTTGGCTTGTTTGGCGCCGGCGAAATAGACAAGATATCCGCGCTGCCGGCCGGGCGTCAACGCGTCGAACGCCTTCTTGAACGACGGCACCCTCGAGAGTTTCGCTTTGAGCTCGTCCGGAACCGGATACTCTGCCGTCTCTTTGTATTTGACTTGCTTGCCGGTTTGTTCGTTCTTGACCGCCGCGCGAATGTAGGATTTTACGACGGGTTCGAGCTTCCCGATCGCCTTGACACTATCGAACTTCATCCAGCGATTGGCCTGCGACTGTCCGATGTTTTGGAGCAGCCCGCGCGAGTCTTTGAGGAGCGCACCCTTGCAAAACATCACCGCGAGATGATCCTTGAGCGGAACCAAGATGACGACGTTGTGCTCGTCAAACGTGTAGGTGGGCTTGCCCCACTTCACTTCTTCTTTCAAGCCCGTGCTGCGAATGATGGCGCGCAGCTTCTTCAGCTCTTTCTGCCAGGTTTTGGCCTTGGCAAAATACGCATCGGCACTAATCTTCGTATTCATCGCCTCACAACCGTCTTTCGAATCGACTCGAGAATCTTCTCGGCGTCCATGCGGTATGTGTTTTCCAAAACGGGCGCATAACCGACTGGAATACGCGGCGCGCCCGCGCGCGCGACGGGAATACCGAGCTCTTCGTTGACGGTCGCGGCGATCTCCGCACCCAGTCCGCCGACGCGGACGGCTTCGTGCGCGACCAGGACGCGACGGCTCTTCGCAGCCGAGGCCAGGACCGCGTCGCGATCCCAGGGCCACAAGCTGCGCAGGTCGATCACTTCAACCGATATGCCCTCGGCCTGTGCGCGCTCGGCTGCGTCCAGCGCTGCGGGAACGAGCGACGACCACGTCACCAGCGTCGCATCGCGGCCTTCCCGTGCGATGCGGGCTACGCCGAACGGCGTCGTGTAGTCGCCGCCCGGTACGTCGCCATTCGTCGCGAACAGCGATTTCGGATCGAGCAGCACGACCGGATCGTCGCTGCGAATCGCCGTCTTGAGCATGCCTTTTTCGTCGGCGGCGGTAGCGGGCGCGATCACGACCAAGCCAGGCGTGTGCACGAGCCACGCTTCCAGCGATTGCGAGTGCTGAGCGGCTTGAAAACCACGACCGATGCCTTGCGGCATGCGCACGACCAGCGGCACGTTGGTTTGACCGCCGAACATGAAGCGCGCCTTGGCAATTTGATTGATCAGCTCATCCCACGCGCACAGCGCGAAATCGAGAATGCGCATTTCGATAACCGGCCGCGTTCCGGCCAACGCCGCACCGAAACCGACGTTCATGATCATACTCTCGGAAATTGGGGTGCTCACGATGCGCTCGGGACCGAACTCGTCGATGAGGCCTTTATATGTCCCGAAGATGCCGCCGGCCGCGAGGTCTTCTCCGAGCGCCCAGACCGATGGATCGCGTCGCATCTCTTCCGCAAGTGCTTCGCGCGCGGCTTGGGCGATCGTCATCGTGGTGGTCGCGACTTTTTCCGTCATCATTGCGGCGCACCGACGATCTGGACATCCTGAAATGCATCGCTCGGTTGCGGCTGCGGCGCGCTGCGCGCGTATTCCATCGCCCGCACCATCTCTTCGCGCGCATCGATATGAATTTCGTCGATCTGCTGCTGGTTGACGCCCCGCTCGTGCAGTCGCGATTCCAAAAGAGCGACCGGGTCGTCTTCGCGACGGCGCTCGAGCTCTTCATTCGAACGATACGGTGCCTTGTCGAAGACGGTGTGGCCGTCGAGCCGGTACGTCGGCGCGTGCAGGAACGCCGGTCCGCCGCCGGCGCGAATGTTTTGCAGCAGCTCTGCCGCAGCGTCGTAGACGGCGAAGACGTCGTTGCCGTCGACCGAGCGGGCGTGCACCCCGATAGCCTCCGCACGTGCGGCCGCGCCTTTGCCGGCCGTCGTGGTGCTCGCGCGCGTGAACGCGGAGAAGGCGTTGTCTTCGCAGACGAACAGCACCGGCAAATTGAAAATAGCGGCCCAGTTCAGGCCTTCCAGGAATGGGCCGCGGTTGACGGCGCCGTCGCCGAAAAAGCATACGCTCACGTTCGATTTGCCGAGCAGACACGATGCTTGCGCCGCGCCGACCGCAATACCGATGCCGCCGCCGACGACGCCGTTTGCGCCGAGCATGCCGACCGAGAAATCGGCGATGTGCATCGAGCCGCCTTTGCCTTTGTTCGTCCCCGTCGTCCGCCCGAACAATTCCGCCATCATCGCGTCGACGCGCGCGCCTTTCGCAATGCAGTGGCCGTGGCCGCGATGCGTGCTCGCAACATAGTCTTCGCGCGTCAGATTCGCGCACACGCCCGCCGCGACGGCTTCCTGGCCGATCGACAGATGCACGACGCCCGGAATCTCTCCGCCGTCGTAGCCGATCCGCGCGTGCTGTTCGAATTCACGGATGCGCACCATGGTGCGAAGGAACGCGAGGCCGAGGTCGAGATCGCTCACGGCGTGCCGCTTCTCGATGGTTCGACTCCGTGCCCTTTGCAGGGCACTCCGCTCACCATGACATAGGGGCGACCATGATCGCTGAAGAGCGACCAATCTCGCTTCCGAAGGGCAAAATGACGGGCGGGCGCGCGCTCGCCGAAGTACTGCGGCTCGCCGGGGCCGGCCCGATGTTCGGCATGGCCGGCTTTCAGCTGCTGCCGTTCTACGAAGCGGTCCGTGCGCTCGGGCTACGACATTTTCTGATCAACGACGAGCGCACCGGTGCTTTTGCCGCAGATGCGTATGCGCGCGTCGCCGCTCGGCCCGGCATCTGCGATGCAACGCTCGGCCCTGGTGTGACCAATCTCGTCACCGCGCTCGTTGAGTCGTACAACGCCGGCATCCCGCTGATCGCGATCGCAGGCGACGCAAATCGCACGCACGCGTGGAAAAACATGACGCAGGAGACCCGGCAGGTCGACATCTTGCGTCCCGCCGTCAAAGAGCTGCTGCGCGCCGAATCGGTGCAGCGCATTCCGGAGTTTACTGCGCGCGCCTTTGCGATTGCGACGTCCGGCCGGCCCGGCCCGGTCGTCATCGACGTTCCGGAAGACGTCGCGCACGGCGAATTCGAATTCACCGAAGACGCATTTCGCCTCGACCCGCGCACCTTCGCGATTCCGGCGCATCGCGTTCGCCCGGCGCCGCAAGACGTCGCTTCGGCGATCGTGCTCTTGGAGAAAGCGAAACGCCCGCTCATTCTCGCCGGCGGCGGCGTACATCTCTCGCGCGCCTATTCGGCGCTTGCGAGGCTCGCCGAAGAGCAAGCGATTCCGGTGGCGCATACGATGAGCGGCAAAGGTTCGATCGCGTGCACGAGCCCGCTTTCCGCTGGGCTGTTCGGCCGCTATTCCCGCATCGCGAACGAGCTCGTTGCGGAGTCCGATTGTTTGATCGTCGTGGGGTGCAAGCTCGGCGAGATTGCGACGAAACGTTACGCGCTCATCCCGAGCGGCGTTCCGATCGTTCACCTGGAGGTCGTCGCGGAAGAACTCGGCCGCACGACCTTTGCCGAGGTGCCGATGTGGTGCGACGCGCGCGAAGGGCTCAACGATCTGGCCGAAGCGCTTAGCGGCAGCGCCGTGCAGCGTCGTCAAGAGCGCAAAGAATACGTCGCAGAGGTCGGGGTGCGGATGTCGCGCTGGCGCATCGAAGCGATGCCGCGCTATACTTCCGCAGAGATTCCGATTAATATGGGACGGCTCATCGGCGAGCTGCAGAAAGCAATGCCGGAAGACGGCATCCTCGTTGCCGACGGCGGTTTCGCGGCACACTGGACTGGATTGCTGTACGATACGCAACGCGCCGGACGCACGTACGTGCCCGACCGCGGCCTTGCATCGATCGGCTACGGATTGCCCGGCGCCATCGGCGCGCAGCTTGCGGCGCCGGACGTACCGGTCGTCGCGATCACCGGCGATGCCGGTTTCAACATGACGATCGGCGATCTCGAAACGGCCAAACGTGCTTCAACCAACGTCATCATCGTCGTCGTGAACAATGCGGCGAGCGGCTACGTCAAAGCGCTACAACATGCGATGTACGGTTCGGGCAGTTATCAATCGAGCGATCTCATCGAGATGAACTACGCGGCGATCGCGCAAGCGATGGGATGTCGCGGCATTCGCGTCGAGCGGCCGGACGAGCTCGAGCGCGCGTACCGGACGGCGCTGAGCGAGCGTACCGCGCCGACCGTCATCGACGTCGTCGTCACGCGCGATCCAGGTGCGATGCTGCCCGCCGCCGACAACCGCACGCTCGTCGTGCGCGCCGGCGATCGTCCCGTGTGATTCGCGTTCACGATTCCATCACGAAGCTCGACGGAAGCGATGAAGGCGCCGTCGTTATTGCCGCGTCGCACGGCGGACGCTACTGCGGCTATTGCGCGGCAAAAGGACGCGTGCGCGCCGTCATCTTCTCCGACGCAGCGATCGGCTTAGACAAGGCCGGGATCGGTGCGCTCGAATATCTCGACGCGCTCGACATTCCATCCGCGATGGTTGATTATCGCACGGCACGGATCGGCGACGGCGGCGACTTGACGGCGCGGGGCACCATCAGCTTCTGCAACGACGCTGCGTCCCGTCTCGACTGCAAGCCCGGACAATCGACGCTCGAGTGCGCCGAAAAGATGCTGGCGGCAAATACGCAACTTCGCACGCCGCCGGTCTACGAAGAAGCGCGCACGCTGCTGCTCGAGCGTCCGCGTATGCCGAAAGTGTGGGGCCTCGATTCCAATTCACTCGTGACCAGCAGCGACAACGGCTCCATCATCGTAACGGGATCGCACGGCGGCCTCTTAGGCGGCAGGCCGGAGACCGCAATCCGAATCGACGCGCTTGCGGCCGTGTACAACGATGCCGGCGTCGGGATTGACAACGCCGGCATCTCGCGACTCGAACCGCTTGACGCGCGTGGTATCGCCGCCGTCACCGTCGATGCGCGTACCGCCCGTATCGGCGACGCACGTTCGACGTGGGAGAGCGGGAAGATCTCACATTGGAACCAGCTCGCCAAGACCTACGGCGCGGAACGCGGTATGCCGGTGCCGGCATTCGTGGACTGGGTGTTCCGTTCGGTGAGTAGAGGCTAAATTAGTCGCTTAGCGGCGCCTGACCGAGCTGTACCGCAACGAGCCGTTTGACCCCGGCGCTCCACACGCGCAACTCGACCGTTTGCCCCGGCTTCATTCCGTGCACCATTGCGGTCACTTGCTGCGGCGACGTCACCGCTTTACCGTTAACGGTTTGAATGACGTCACCGGGCTGCAGTCCCGCTTTGTCGGCCGCAGTTCCGGTCACGACACCGACGATCGCAACGCCCTGACCCTTATAGTCGATCTGGTTGCGCACGTCTGAAAGCGGCACGAGCTGAACGCCCATGAACGCATCCGCAACCGCGAAATGCGTGCCGGGATGCTGCTCCATGTACGCGACGGTCTTTTTCACCGCGTCGACGGGAACGGCAAAACCGATGCCTTCAGCCGGACGCGCGACGGATTGATTGATGCCGATGACGCGGCCGTCCATGTCGATGAGTGGGCCGCCGGAGTTGCCGGGATTGATCGGCGCCGACGTCTGCAAGAGGCCTTTGAATTGACGCGGGATTCCGGTCTCGCCCCCGATCGTTTCGTCGCGGTTGAACGCCGAGACGACGCCTACCGTAACGGTGTCTTTCAATTCGAGCGGTTCGCCGATTGCAATCGCCCACTCGCCTTGCTGCACGTCGCGCATATTGCCCAGGTCGAGCGCCGGCGGCAGATGCGAATCGTTGACTTTCACGAGCGCGATATCTTGCGTTTCATCTTCCGCATAAATCTTGCCCGGCACTTTGCTGCCATCGTTAAAGACGACCTGAATCTTCGTAGCGCCATGCACGACGTGATCGGCGGTCGCGATCAAACCGTCTTTTGAGATGACGAACCCCGAACCCGACGCTTTGGAATGAAACGGCACTAATTGTTCGCCGCCGCGTCCGCCGAAGAACTGACCGAGCGGGTCGTTCGGAACGATTTGCTTTCCGTTGACGACGACGTCGAGCGCAACGACCGATGGTTTCACATGCTTCACCGTCTCGACGATGCGACTTTGATCGTCTTCGCCGGCTGCCATTGCGATCGCCGGCGCGGGAGAATTATGCTGCGCGAGTATTAATGCGCTACCGCCTGCTCCGCCGAGCAAACCGGCAAGCACGGGCGCGAGATATCTCTTCATGTCCATAATCTGGTAACGCAATTAAAATCGCGACAGTTCACAGCCCCGTCTCAGATTGTTTGGGTACAAGAGCGCCGTGAGAAACGCTCTCGCTCCTCTCATTTGGACACCCGCGTCCGTCGGACTATTATTCGTACGTATCGTCGTTGGCTCGGCGTTCGTGCTGCACGGCTATCCGAAAATTCTGCATCCGACGACGTGGATGGGCAGCCACTCCCTTACGTTGCCATGGGATGGAGCGACGTTCGGTCCGTTGCCGGATTGGCTGCAAGCCGCAGCCGCCGTCGTCGAATTCTTCGGCGGCATTGCGCTCGTCATCGGTCTCCTCACACGGTTTGCAGCGTTTGCGTTGTGCATCGACATGATCGTCGCGTTTGTTGGTTCGGAGCTTCCGCGCGGGACGCCGTTCGTCGGCTCCGGACACACGCTCGAGCCGAATCTGACCTACATGGCCGTAAGCTTCCTACTGCTGCTCGTCGGGCCGGGAGTAATTGCGCTCGATGCGATGTTCTCCGCCTCCGGGCACGTTCGCAAGCGCAAACAGGGATCGTACTACGAACACCGCGGTCCCGATCTCGTGATGCCGGGTCGAGGAGCTTAAATCACCGTTCCGTCGATGCGGTAAGACGTTCCACGAAAAAGCGCGATCGTTTCGCCTTTTTCGTCCTGCACCTCGACGTCGAACACGCCGGTGCGTCCCGCGCGCGAGCGCTCGCGAGCGACTGCGCTGAGCTTCGTGCCGACGCGCCCCGGCGCAACGAACGAGATTTGTGCGCCGAGCGCGACGTTGCGTTCGTTACGGGAATTGCACGCATATGCGAAAGCGGTGTCGGCAAGCGTGAAGATCAAGCCGCCATGCACGAAGTCGTGGCCGTTCAGCATCGATGACGCGATATCCATCGAAAGGCGAGCGTAGCCGGAAGCGACTTCGTCGATCGTGATGCCGAGCGATTTCGCCGCGGCGTCCCGCGCGTACATCGCCGCGGCCGACGCTTCAGCCAGCTGTTGTGGGCTCAGGCAGCACCGTCCGAGTTTGCGTGACGCGGAAGCGATTGACGACGAAGGCAGGATCCGTGAGCGAAGCGTTGCCGGCCGGATTGGCGCCGCTGACGTGAAAGTCGCTGAAGGCGGCGGACTGATTGACCAGCAGCGGCCCGGTGAAGTTGATGGCGAGCGACGCGCCGCTTTCCGCGGCAAAATCTTCGGCCCGCGCAACGACTGCGGGGTCTGTCGAATACAGGAGCGCCGTGATCGCACCGCAGCGCTGAGCGCCTTGGGCTGCGAGCTCGAGGCTCTGCTCGGTCGAATCCGTCGCGACGATAAAGGCGATCGGCCCGAACAGCTCGTTCTCGTAACGCTCGCGCTCGGAGGCATCGAGCCGTGCGACGATCGGCGTGCGCACGCGCGCTTGTGGAAACTGCGGATGCGCCAGCTCCTTCGCGGATAAGAGCACACCCGGCTTCTTGTTTTGCTCCTCGATGCGCGACAACGTCGCATCCGACGCGATCGCGCCTAACACTTCTACCGCGCGTTCCGGCGCGGACAGCAAACCTTCGATCGCTTTCGTGATCGCGGCCGCAACGTCGTCGAAGCTCGCGTGCGCGCTGCCGGCTTTGATGCCGTCGCGCGGCACGAAGATATTCTGCGGCGCCGTGCACATCTGGCCGGAATATAAGCTCACCGACATCGCGAGATTGCGCGCCAAGCCTTGGAGGTCGTCCGTCGAGTCGATAACGACGGCGTTGACCCCGGCCTTTTCGGTGAACACGATGGCGTTCTTCGCGTTCTGCTCCAGCCACGTGCCGAAGGCGGACGAGCCCGTAAAGTCAACGAGACCGATTTCGGCGCGCACCGCCAGGTCTTTTGCGATGGGTGCGTCAGGCGTATCGGCCGCGAGGGTAACGATGTTCGGATCGAAGCCGGATTCGGCAAGCACCGCGCGTGCGATCTCGACCGTGATCGCCAGCGGCAAAATCGCGTTCGGATGCGGTTTGACGATCGCAGCGTTGCCGGTCGCGAGATCGGCGAACAGCGCCGGATATGAATTCCAATTCGGGAATGTCGAGCTCGCGACGATGAGCCCGATGCCGCGCGGAACGATACGATAGCGCTTCTCAACCCGCAGCGGCGCGTTTTTTTGGGGCTTTTCCCACATCGCAAATGGCGGAACCGTGCGCATCGCTTCGAGCGCGTACGCAACGGCTTCCAGACCGCGGTCTTGTGCGTGCGGTCCGCCGGCTTGAAACGCCATCATGAACGCTTGACCCGTCGTGAACTGCGTCGCAAGCGCCATCTCGAAACTCGAGGCGTTGATGCGCTTGAGAATTTCGAGGCACACGCCGACGCGCGCGTCGGCCGATGCGGCACCCCAGCTGCGCTGCGCTTGGCGCGCGGCCGCGAGCAGCTGATCGAGCGACGGTTTCGGATACGTGACTTGCAGCGGCAGACCGAACGGCGAGCGTTCCGCGCCGATCCAATCCGTCGTCCCCGGCTGCGCGAGCTCGAAGCGTTTGCCTAAGCGGCGATCGAACGCCGCTTTTCCGTCAGCCTGCGCATTTTCGCCATAGATCTTGCCGCTCGGGACTTCGGGATACGCTGAATAGTATTCGCGCGACCGGATCGACGCGAGCGCACGCTCGAGCAGCGGTTGATGCTGTTGGAACCATCCGACAGCAGGGGACGGTATCGTTGCCGTAGTCATAGATCGCCTCGGTCCCTCGACTACGCGGTGCTACCGCACCGCTACGCTCGGGATGACAATAGGAGGGCTAGAAGACCGGGATGATGTCGTCGGCGGTGATGTGACCGACGTCGACGCCGTCGAGGTCGAGCTCCGGAATTGCCGGAAAAGCGATGCCCCATTCGCCGACAATCGCGCGGACCTTTGCGAGCGCGTTGCGCCAGTTCTCAGCTTGCTCGTCGTAGGTGAGGCAACCAAGCCCGGCCTCGCGCGCGTGCTTCAAGAGCACGCGATGATTCGGCAAAAAGTAGTCGGTCAGCTCCCAGAACTGCGGCGGCGGCTCCCATAAGATCATCGAAAGGAAGACGAATCCGGCGCGCAGCTGCTTGGTGATGAGCTGCTTGTCTTCTTCTTGCAGCCCGGGGAAGTCGGTCTCGAGGATCGCGAGGCAAATCGCGAGATGCCGCGCTTCGTCTTGCCCGACTTTCTTGAAGACTTGCCGGAAGACCGGATGCGTCGCTTTCTTCGACATCCCAAAGAAGAGCGTCGAGGCCGCGACTTCGCCCATCATGAATGACGTGAAGAGCACCGACAGCGGATACTTGCCGAGCGACTTCACGTAGCCGGTCCAATAACGGCCGCCGTTGTGGTACAGCCATTCGATGTTGTTCTTTGCAGCGAGCTCCAGCGGCGTTTTCGGATTGAAATCCAGGGGACCGCCCGGCACGAGCTTTTGGATTACGCGCTGACAGCACTCTTCGTGATTCATTTCGTCGCGCGTGATCGAGAAAAAACACTTGCGAATTGGATCTTCCGCGTGCTCTTCGAACGAATGCACGGTGGCCTGGGCGAACACCGGCGGACCCGAACCGTCGAAATTCGCGAGCACCGCGTACCAATACATGATCGCGATGCGCTGCTCGGGCGTAAAGTCTTCGGCGCGCAAATCGTCCCACGGAAAGTCGGCCGGATTCCACACCGCGCGCTTGCTGCGCTCGTACAACTCCGCGAGCTTGGTCGTGTTCACACGCCATTCCAGCGGATAGATGTTCGGCTGCGGGACCGGAGGGGCCGGAACGAGCCCCGTTGGGGGGATGAAAATATCCATACGGCCTTCCCTACCAAATGGTAGGTTTCTCCATTGTACCATCCCGCGGCGAGCGCGCGTCAAGGGAGCGGCATGTGTATGCAAAACTGCGCGCTCATGGGTGCAAATCAGCTCGATTTGTCGACGCGCCGGGCCATCGTCACGGGCGGCGCCAGCGGCATCGGCCTGGAAACGGCCCGGCGGCTGCTCGCCTCGCGGTGCGCGGGCGTCACGCTGTGGGACCGCGACGGCGCCTCGCTCGAACGCGCCGCGAAGGAGCTCGGTGATTCGCGCGTGCAGACGGCGGCGGTCGACGTAACCGACGCTGGAGGCCTCGAGCGTGCTGCGCGCTCTTCGCGCGAGCGCATGGGCGGGATCGAGATCTTGGTCAACTCAGCCGGCATCACGGGGCCGAACCAGAGCGTGATCGATTATCCGCTCGAGGATTGGCGCGCGGTCATCGACATCAACCTGAGCGGCATTTTCTACTGCCTTCGAGCCGTGTTGCCGATCATGCGCGAAGCGAAGTACGGGCGCGTCGTCAACATTGCGTCCGTTGCGGGAAAAGAGGGCAATCCGAACGCGTCTGCCTACAGCGCCTCCAAAGCCGGCGTCATCGCTCTTACCAAATCCGTCGCCAAAGA
>JBOHTT010000341.1:0-6733 GCA_050733775.1 Vulcanimicrobiaceae bacterium | reverse complement strand
GATCTGCAGCAATTGGGCGACGCGTTCGATGTGGCGGATCGGCTCGTACCGCGTGCGCAAGAACTAAAGGAAGACCTTACGGTCGAGCAGTTCTTGGCGCGTTGCAAGCAAAGCGGCGCAAGCGATGAATCGATTCGCTGGTTTCGCTGGCTCGTCGAAGGCTTCGACGCCGCCGATCCCGCACGCGCCGGCGTTCAGGAGATCGCGGAAGAATGGAGCGGCCCCGAGCTGCAGGGCAGGCAAAGCCGTCCGCTTGGAGGCTATGCGCCGCTGATCCGCGCGTTGCGCGCGTCGATCAATCCGGAGCACGTCGATGTGCGCCTGCACTCGCTCGTCGAAGCCATCGCGTGGAAGCGCGGCAAGGTCCGCATCAGCGGCCGGCGCCTGGGCGAGAAATTCGAAATCGAGGCGAAACGCGCGATCGTCGCGCTTCCCCTCGGAACGCTGGCGGATGTGCGTTTTGTGCCGGCACTGGACTCACGCAAGAAGCGCGCGCAGGACATGCTGGTGATGGGACCGGTCGTGAAGGTGTCGCTATGCTTTCGACGGCGCTGGTGGGAAGAAGCGCGCGATCGCAAATATGCGGATGCCGCGTTCTTCCATCGTATGGATGCCGATTTTCCGACGTTCTGGACGCAGCTGCCGATTCGGAGTTCGGTGATCACCGCCTGGGCAGGTGGACCGCGCGCCGACAAGCTGTCAGGCCTAAACGAGAACAAAATCGTGCACCGCGCGCTGCGCGCGCTGGAATCGACATTTCCGGAGTCTATCGATCTCGACGCAGAGCTCGAAGCAGCGTATGTGGCCGATTGGGCCGCCGATCCGTTTGCCCGCGGCGCGTACAGCTACGTCCTCGCCGGCGGCAAGAATGCTCGCAGCGATCTCGCAGCGCCCGTCGATGACACGTTATTTTTCGCGGGCGAAGCGACGTCGACTGACTACTCGGGGACGGTTTCGGGAGCGCTCGAGAGCGGCACGCGCGCGGCTCGTGAGGCTTTGGACAAGGTCTAAGGGGGTCAAGGAGGCGCTAGCTGCTACGTAGGCTGACCCCCCGCCCGCACAGAAAGACAACGCAGCCGTATGGCTGATGATCTGGTCGCATTTCCGCACAATCACACGCTTCCGCGGCGTCATCAAGACGCTGCTCGTCGTATCAAGGAGCTGGAAGCGCAGTTCAGGCTGGCCCCCGATGCGCGTGAGCGAGCCCTAATCGCGGATGTCCTGGTGCCGATATATGCGACCGCCGGCGAAGCAACGCTCGCTGAGGAAACGCTCAGCTGCGTTGGTTATACCGAAGACGCTGAGCTCGACGCGCGCATTGCCGCGCTGCGGGGGATCGTTGCGGCCATGCACGGCGACGATCCAAGTGTTCCACTGAAACCCGCGCTCGAGCTCTTACCGATGATTCCGGAGACAACCGCCGCCCTCGTGCACAGCCGCGCGGGCTTGGCATACTTTTTCGCGCGACGCGCTTACGAGGCGGAACAGCACTCGTTGCAAGCGTTGTGGTTCGCGGACGGCAACGGCTTGCGATGGCTGGCGGCGCGAGCTGCGAGCGTGCTCTACGTCATTCATTATCACTTGACGGGCGATCTTCAGGCAGCGCGATATTACGCCGAAGTCGAAGGTGTCGAAGCCGTCGCCGCGGGCGACAACGTCACCCGTCGTGTCGCGCTGCACGCGCAATTCGATCTGGCGGTGACCTTTGGGGAGTGGGACCGTGCCGTCGCGCTTCGCAGCTTGCTGCGCCGCGAGACGTTCCACGATCTGCAGAATAACGCGTTCGCAGCGCGAATCGGCGATTGCCTAATGGAAGCGCGGACGGGAAATTTTGCTGCCGTGCGTGGGATGATTCAACTCGCGCTCGCTGCTGGAAAGGAGACGGCCGACTCTGCGTTGTGCCACGGCCTTCTCGCAGTCGCGCTTGCTGCGCTGCGGCTCGACGACGAGGCTCGCGGCGAAGCGCGGCGCGCGTTGGCGCTGAGCCGGGAAAGAGCCAAAGCCGGCGAATTAACGCATTTGACGATTCGTCGTCGTTTAGGAGGCATTTTGGCTGCGTATGCGTGCGCGCTTATCGGCGACCTCGCGCGCGCCAGCCGGGCACTGGCCGTCCGTGCAAAGTTCCCTGGATCGATTGGTGCGCTGGCGACGGTCTTATCGCGCGCCATTTTAGGCGATGATGCAATCGGCGTCGACGACCCGGTTCTTCAAAGCATCAAGGGATTTGCCGACGTCGTCGTTACCGCGCGCGGAGTGCGCAACCGGCTGTCGCCTGCAAGTCATCGCGCCGTTCAAACCTTGACCGACACGGAGCTGGTGTTGCTGCGCTCCGTCGCGAGCGGGAAGAGCAACGGGCAAATCGCGAAGGAGCGTGGCGTCAGCCGAAACGCCGTGGAACGGCGACTCATGAGCGCCTACGATAAGCTCGGAGTGCGCACCCGCGCGGAGGCCGTCGCAAAGCTGAACCCCGCGAAAACTTAGGCGGGACGCGGCTTCGCGGCGCATGGTCAGGAATTCCTGATCACGCTCGTGGAGCGTCCTGTGGCATACTCTGCGCCAGTTCCCGCTTTGTTGAACGGAGAGTTATGCTACATCTTCTGATGCTCTTGCACGGCTTCACGCTGCTGCTCGGCCACGTCCAACATGCCGTCCATGTTCTGTGCGGCGGTGTCGGCCCAGTCTGTGCGTAGACGATGACTTCTCCCACTATCGTCTCGCTCGTCGCGTCCGCGGCGCTCGGTGACGCCATCCTCTTTCTGACGGCCAACAGCGAAGTTTCCCTCAGCTGCCGGCGCGTCGCCCTCGTGCGTGAGCTATCGCGCGTCGAAGTCCGGCGCGCATTGGGTCTGCACGAGGGCGATCGGGTGCCGCAACGGCTCCTCGCGCGCGAGTCCGCCGCGACGCTCAGCGACCTCTGTCGCGCGGCGTCGTACGGTACGCGTTCGGCGATCGGCCGCTATTACTTCGGCGGCAACGTCGCAAATCTGCGAAGGCCGGCTGCATGAACCGCGTTCTCGTCGTCGACGACTCCAAGCTGAACTTGGAAATCTACACGCGCGTGCTCGGGCAGGTGGAAGAAGTGGAGATCGTGCCATTTCTTTCGTCGACCGCCGCATATTCGTGGACTTCCGACAACGTCCCGGACGTCGTCGTCGTCGATTACCGTATGCCCGAGCTCGACGGACTCCAATTCGTCGAGGCGTTTCGCCGTAAAGCGGGCAGCGCCGAGATTCCGATCGTCATGATCACCGCATCGCACGACAAAGAAGTGCGGCTCCAAGCGCTCAAGCTCGGCGTCGATGACTTCCTCGAAAAGCCGGCCGATCCGGTCGAGTTCTTGGTGCGCGTCCGCAACTTGATCAAGCTGCGCGAACGCACGAAAGCGCTCGCGGATCGGGCTGCGTGGCTGCAGCAAGAAGTCAAGCGCGCGACCGCGGAGATCGCGCTACGCGAACAAGAGACGATCTTGCGGCTCACGCGCGCGACGGAGCATCGCGACAAAGAGACCAAAAATCACATCATCCGCATGGGGCACTACGCGCGGTTGCTGTCCAAGGCGCTGGGTTTACCGGACAAACAACAAGAGCTGCTCTTTCTCGCGGCGCCGATGCACGACATCGGAAAAGTCGCCGTCCCCGATCGCATTCTGCTCAAAGAAGGCAAGTTGACCTCCGAAGAGTGGGAGATCATGAAGGGCCACGCGCGAGCAGGCCACGACATTCTCAAGGACAGCAACTCGCCCCTGATCAAGCTCGGCGCCGAGATCGCGCTCACACACCACGAGAAGTGGGACGGCAGCGGTTATCCGAGCGGCTCGATGGGCGAAGCGATTCCACTTTCGGGACGGATCTGTGCCATCAGCGACGTGTTCGACGCCCTCCTATCGGTGCGTCCGTACAAAGCCGCGTGGCGCCTCCCCGAGGTCATCGATCAGCTGCGTCGAGGTCGCGGTTCGCACTTCGACCGCGTTCTCGTCGACGCGTTTCTTGATATCATGATTGAGATTCAAGAGGTGCGACGGCAATTTCAGGACGAGGCGGCAGCATAGATCCCAAGGTCCTCGACATCGAGCGGCTGCTTCCGATTTTTGGCGACGACCCGGTTCAACTGCGCGAAATCATCGAAGAAGCTGTAACGACGAGCGCGTCGCTCGTCGAGCGTCTCGGCACGCTATGCGCGCAGAAGAGCGCCGAGGCGACGCATGCGGCACACGAGCTCAAGGGCCTCGCGAAGACGGTCGGAGCGGGAGAGCTGGGGACGCTAAGCGAGCGAGCGGAAGACGACGCTCGCTGCTCTCGCTGGGACGAGCTTTTGGCCAAGATCGGGCCTCTCCGTGAGGCCCACGCACGGTTCTCTAAAGCCGCGGTTGCTCTAGGGGACGATATCGCGGGGAGTGAATAGGCCAGGGCGGTGAGCCTCGTCGTCGTCGTTTCCGACATCCCCGGGAACACGCATCTTTATGAAGATGCGTTACGGGCGCTTCCCGGCGCGGCGGTAACGTCATATGCGTCGCCGATTACGCTTGCGCAACGCGCGCCGGAGCTCGACGTCGACGTCATGGTCATCGACGTCTTTATGAAGGACGCGCACGAGCTGGATTTCATCGAGCGCCTACGCCGCCGCACCGTCCACAGCGATTTCTCCGTCGTGCTCGTCACCGATCCGGCCGATAACGAGCTGCGCATGCAAGCCTTGCGCATGGGCATGGATGACATTCTCAAGCGTCCGGCCGATCCGCACATTTTAACCGAGCGCGTGCGCCGGCTCTTGAAGCTGGCCGTGCGCCACCGCAAGCTTGCGGATAAAGCCGAGGACCTCGAAGAGGAAGTGCGTCGCTCTACGCACGGCATCCGCCAGCGCGAGCTCGAGACGATTCACCGGCTGACGCGCGCAGCGCAGCATCGCGCAAAAGAAAGCCGCAACCACGTCGTACGCATGGGGCATTACGCGCAGCTGCTCGCGAAAGCAGTGGGCACGGATTTACACACGCAAGAGCTGATCTTTCTCGCGGCTCCGATGTACGACATCGGAAAGGTCGGCGTCTCCGACAAGATTCTGCTCAAACGCGGTGCCTTGACGCCGCCGGAGCGCGAGAGCGTAAAAACGCACACGACATCCGGCTTTGAGATCTTGCGTGACAGCGAGTCGAAGGTGATCAAGATGGCCGGCGAAATCGCGCTCTCGCACCACGAGAAGTGGGACGGCACGGGGTATCCAAAAGGTCTCGCGCGCGAGGCAATTCCGATCATCGGACGTATCTGCGCGGTCGGCGACGTCTTCGACGCGCTGTTGGCCACGCGGCCTTACAAGGCAGCATGGCCCTTGCCCGAAACGCTGCAAACCATGCGTCGCGGACGTGGAACGCATTTCGATCCGATTTTGCTGGACGCGTTCTTAGACCACATGCCGCAGATCCAATCCATCCGCGCGGAATTCCCGGACTCCGAAAAAGCGGCGTAACCGCTACGTTTGCTGGGAAGTACACCAGCAGCGTGAGACGGAGAAGCCAAGATGCTGCCTTAGGCGCGGCAATCGCCGTGCTGGTTCTCGTCTTGGGTCCGTGGTTCGATCGCCTTGCGGATCGGTCGTTCGCGTGGCACATGGCCCAGCACATCGCCATCATGATGATTGCGGCGCCGCTGTTCTTGCTGGGGGCGCCGCTACGCCGCCTCTTGGCCGCGCTGCCGCGTTCCGCAGCGCGCCGGGTGTCGCGATTCTTGCAGCATCCGGTCGTCCAGATTTTGAATTCGCCGTTCCTGGCGTGGCTCGCGCTGCCGATCACCCTGTACGTCGCGCATTTCTCGCCGCTGTACGAAGCCGCACTCGAGCGCGATCCGATTCACGCCTTCGAGCACGGGCTCTTCTTTGCGGCGGCGCTATGCTATTGGAATCCGATTCTTGCCGTCGCGCCCTCGCCGCATGCGTTGTCATATCCGGTCCGCATTTTTTATGTTTTCATCTCGATGCCCGTGCAAGGGTTTCTCGGTCTCGCGCTTTACAGCATAAACCATCCGCTCTATCCGTATTACGAGCGCGAGCTCGGTGTCGCAGCTGCGATGCTCGATCAAGCCTACGGTGCCGAGCTGATGTGGGTGGCAACAGGATTCTTTCTCGTCATCCCGTTTCTCGTGCTCGTCTTTTATTGGCTGCGCGCCGAAGAGCGTCTCGCGCTCTTGGCGGATCGCCAATCTCTCAGCTAAGCCGTGCCCAAATAGGCTTCGGTTAACGCGCCGGCTTGCGCAAGGCGATCCGGCGGACCCTCGTCGACGATGCGTCCGCCTTCGAGCAGATAAGCTCGTGCCGACACCGGTGAAAGCCAGCTGACGTTTTGCTCGGCAACGACGATCGGCAAACCGTCATCGCGTAGCGTTGCAATGATCCCTTGCAACTCTTCGACGATTGCCGGCGCGAGACCGATCGACGGTTCGTCGAGCAGCAGCAGTCGCGGACGCCGCATCAAGACCTTCGCGATCGCGAGCATCTGCCGCTCACCGCCGCTCAAGCTGCCCGCGAGGGACTTTCGGCGCGTCAGCAAGCGTGGAAACCGCTGGAGCATCTCGTCGCGGCGCGCGATGAAGTCGCGCCTGCTCAGTCGCAAACCGAACGTCGCGAGGTCGAGATTGTCGTCGACGGACTGACGCACGATCACCGCGCGATCTTGCGGCACGAGTCCGATTCCGGCAGCAACGACGCGATCGGGCCCGAGTCCACGCAGCGAGCGACCCTCCCACAC
>JBOHTT010000340.1:0-8241 GCA_050733775.1 Vulcanimicrobiaceae bacterium | reverse complement strand
TGGCAAGGCTGCGGTCCCGCGCAAGACCAAGGCTTGCTCGAGGACTTCAACCGCGCGCATCCGCGCTCGCGCATCGTGCAGGTCTTCATCGATGCGAGCGTTCCGTGTAAAGCGGCCGGTTCGCACGCCTTCGTAATAGTCTATCAAGAGCAGGCGCAAATGGTGCGCCGCCGCGTGCGCTACCCTATGGGTCGTTGAAAAGGTAGGTCGTAAATTCCCCGACGCGCTCGAAGCCGATGCGTTCGTAGAGCGCGATCGCTTTCTCGTTGAAGTCGTTGACGTAGAGCGAGAGCGTCGGCACCTCGTGAACCACCCGGCGGCAGATCGCGCGCAGCGCGCGGGTTGCGTAACCGTTGCCGCGCTGGTCGGGCGGCGTCCAAACGCCTTGGACCTGCGCCGTTCGCGTCGTCTTCGAGCCGATGTTGCACTGAAAGCGCAGCCGGTCGTCCTCGATCCAAACCCACCACCATCCGCGCTCGATGAGACGGGAGATGCCGTGCGTGAAATTCGTGCGGTGCTCGCGCGGATCGTAGCCGAGCTCGCCGATCATCATCTCGGCGGAATTGTTCGCGACGATTTCCAGATCCGACGCTCGGGCTTGCCGAACGGGCACGTCGTCGGTGCCTGCGGGCGGCATGTGATCGAGCGCGTAGACCGGTTGCGAAGGCCGCACGAGTGAGGGCTTGCGATACCAGCTCTTCACGCGCGCCCAAAAGTGGTTTGCGATGTGACGTGGAGCGACGATCATGCGCGCCATCGGACGTTCGCGCGCCTCGATCGCGAACGCGTCGATCGCCGCGACGTCGTCGGCAGCGAACGCGATCTGCGGGCCGAAAAACGCGACGCCCGCAACCAAACGGTTGTACGAGCGCCACACAACGACCGATTCGTACGCCGTCGACATGCCGAGCCCGCCCTCGACCACCCATTGCATGAAAGCGTTCTCGTACGGACGGCGCGCCAAGTACGAGATGACTTCTGTCCGGGCGACGCGGCTCAGCGGCTCAAGCAAATTACGGCGAGGTTCGGCGTATACGTCCGCGAACCCGGCGGCATGATCGAGGAGCTCGTGCAGCGCTTGCGCGGCGCGAAAGCCGTCTTCGTGTTGACCGGCTCGGGCATCTCCGCCGAAAGCGGTTTGCCGACGTTTCGCGGCGTCGGCGGACTGTGGCGTACGCATCGCGTCACGGAGCTGGCATCACCCGAAGGGTTCGCCCGCGATCCGGTGCTCGTCTGGAGCTGGTACAACGAGCGTCGCGCCGCGCATCGGAACGCACAGCCCAGTTCGGCGCACGTTGCGCTTGCGCGCATCGAGCCGCTGTTCGGCGAATTCACGCTCGCGACGCAGAACGTCGACTCGCTGCACCTGCGGGCCGGCTCGCGTAACGTGCTCGAACTGCACGGTCACTTGCGCGAAGCGCGGTGCAGCCGATGCGGATCGACGTGCGTGCTCGACGGCGCACTGAGTGCTGACGAGATTGCGCACGCCTGTGGCGGCAACTTTCGGCCGGAAATTGTGTGGTTCGGCGAGTCGCTGCCGCAGAAGCAGTGGGGACTCGCCGCGGAGGCAGCAGCTCGCGCCGACGTCAAGCTCGTGATCGGAACGTCCGGCATCGTGCAGCCGGCGGCGTCGCTTGCGACCGGCTATGGCAGCGGCTGGACGGTCGAAATCAATCCGGAGGCGACGGCCATCTCCGCGCTCGTCGACGCATCGCTGCGTGCGCGCGCGTCCGATGTGCTACCCGATGTTGCGGCGCAGCTTACGGCGGAAGTTTGAGCGGTGGACGGCCGCTGTCGTCCTCGTAATAGCCTTCGCTGGCGACCGGATCGGGAAGCGCCGGCGAATCGTCGTACGCGCCGAAGCCGCGCGTTTCGGGAATGTCGACCTTCGTGCGTTTGGGCGGTGGCGGTTTTGGCTGCTTGGCTTTCGGTTGCGGTAAGGGCGCCGGCTTCGGCGCTTCCGCGATCGGCGGTTCTTCCGGATCGCGCTCCGGCATTTGCGCGACGCGCGAATCCCACGTCGAGCGTCCTTCGACCGCGTCCTCGAGACGCGTGCGCGGAAATGCCGATGGCGGCGGTAGGAGCAGCGTGTCCTTTTCCTCGTCCGCTTTATTCAGACCACGAATGACGTAGCACTTCGCGTTGCGTTTCATGCCGCGCAGCGGAACCGTTCCGGCCGGCACTGAGACGAATGTCGTGCGAATCGGCTCCATCGTCGATTCGGTTATGAGAATGTACGCGCCCATCGGTTCGGTGCGTTCTTGCAAGCGCGCCGCAATGATCGCAGGCAAACCGACCACCGTGTATTCGCGCCGCTGCACGTAGCCGACTTCACCCGCGATGACGTTGCCGCTATTGATGCCGATCCCGACGCGCAGCGGACGGCGGCCTTGCGAGGCCCACGCCCGATTCATGCCGTCGACGAGACGAATGATGTCGACTGCCGCGCGCACCGCGTGGTCTTCTTGTTCGGGATCTTCGAGCGGAAAGCCGAACGCGCCGCTGATGCCGTCGCCCAAAAACTTGTCGACCATGCCGCGATGCTTTTGGATCGAACGGCCGGCGAGGGCGTAGAATTCGTTGAGATAGCGCAGCGCCTCGTTGTGCTCGAGCTGCTCCGCGAAAAGTGCGAAGTTCCATATGCGGCAGACGAGGATCGTCGCGTAGCCGCGCTTGGTCGAGAAGACGCGTGGGTCGTGCCGTTCGAGCAGCTCGTCCAGGACCATCGGCGACACGTAACGCGAAAAGATCGAGCGAACCCGCGAGGTCTCTCGTTGGGCAACCAAAACGCGCTGGGCCTGTACGTACGCCACGACGATTGCTGCCGCGGCGGCCGCAAGGGCCAGCAGAGCGATTCCCATCTCTTCACGGTTATCGGTTGCCGGGGATAACTCCCGGCGGTCCCCAGGGCAAGCGAGCACCGCACCCGAATGCAGGCGCCCCGTATGGACGCCTTAGCTGACGGAATGGCCTTCTTGCGTTCCCGGATCCCGGCGTATGCCGACTACGGGGATGAAGACGCGCGCCATTTGGTCGACAAGCAAGTTCGCGCGTACGTCGGGGAAGCGCTAAGCCTGTTGCGGGAGCGGTGCGGGGCGGAGCTCGCGGCTGGGCTCGCCGAGGATTTGGAGCGCGTTCTGATGATGTGCGAGTTCACCAATCAGCAGCTCATCGCAGTGCTCGACCATGCGCGCCTGAGCGAGATTACGCTCGAGGAGCTGCACGACGTCGATCACGATCTCATCTCCACGGCCGACCGCGCCGGCGACGTTGACGTCGCCGCACTCGAAGCCTACCTCGTCGAGCTCGATCAGCTCTTCGCGCGACGCGCGAAAGCGGTGAGGTGGCTGGAGGACCGGCGCTAGAAGGGCAACCTGATCCGCTGAATCGCCTGATTCAGGATCGTGCTCTTGAGCTGATCGTAGTTCGTCGGTAAGCCCAGCTCGTTGAACTTATCGATCGCGGCTTGCGTGAGCTTGTTGACTTGCGCCTGCACGATGCCATTGACGATCTTGGCGACGAGCGACTGGCCCGCGTTGACGACGACGACCTTGCCGCTCGAGAACGATACTTGGACGGGCTCCGTCGCAGAGTACACGTTGACGGTCAGCGAGTCGCCGTCGACACCGATGTCGCCTTCGGTGCCGCGCACGGCGACGGACGACGTCGGGGTCACGAACGTGTAGTTGGCCTTGCCGCCTTGCGGATGCTCGACCTTGAAGCGCGTCTTTCCGTTATAGACGACGAACTGCGCACTCGTGATATCGGTTTGATTGAAGAAGGCGAGCTGCACGCGCGTTTGCGAGGCGAGCGTGACGGTGGAGGAATCGGGCAACTGCAAGCGCCCGACCGAATCGCTGCCGGTGACGGCAACGTCTTTGTCGACGACCACCGCCGACGCGCTCAGAGCGATGGGCGTCGATTTGCCGGCGTCCTCGAACGCGACGCTGCCTTTCATGTTCGAGAGCACTTTGTCGGCCGCGGCATGCACGTTTGCCGGAATCGCGAGCAGCGCGAGCAGCATCGTCGCCGTTGCCGCCGCGCGCAATGCGCCTTGCGGAACGCGTTCGACGTCGCGTAGGATCACCCACAAGCAAAATGCCGCGAGTGCGAGAAACGCGATGCCCGGACCGAACTCGGCCAGACATAATTTCCCGATACCGAAGAGCGCGCCGTAGACGAGTCCGCATCCGGCGACCCAATCTCGTAAGCCGATCCGCAAATCATCCTCCGTTCGTTCGCCCCTGCTGCGCGCCGCGACGGCGCGCCAGCCTGCACCCGGCGGACGCACGCGCTCGTAAAACCGTAGCAGCGCGCTCTCGCTTTCAGGCTGAGTCGCAAACGTCACGCTGATCCACACCACGGTCGTCGCCGCCACGGTGACCAGCAAGCTCTCCGCGACGGCGTTGGGTCCGTCGAAAATGTTGGCCAGCTTGAGCGCCGTCGCGACGATGCCGGAGGTGACGAGCGCAGCGATTTCGCTCCACGCGTTGATGCGCCACCAGTACCAGCGCAAGATCATCACCGGGCCGACGCCCGCGGTGAAGGTGATCAGGTACGTCCACGCGCCGCTGACCGAATCCATCACGCCCGTTACGGACGCGGCGAGCACCATTGCGAGCACGGTCGCCGCGCGCGAGACCCACACGTAATGCTGCTCCGATGCGTCCGGGCGCAGGAAACGGCGGTAGATGTCGTTCGTCATATAGGAAGCGCCGAGATTGAGATGCGTTCCGATCGTCGACATGTATGCGGCAAGGAAACCCGCCATCATCAGGCCTCGCAGGGCGATCGGCAGATGGTCGATCATCGTCTGCACGTAGAGCAGCTCGGGATCGACAACGCCTGCTGCGTTCTTGACACCGTGCGGATAGAGCACGAGCGCGCAAAGCGCGACGAGAATCCAGGGCCACGGACGCAGTGCGTAGTGCGCGACGTTGAAGGCCAGCGTCGCAAACATGGAATTCTTTTCATCTTTGGCGGCAAAGATGCGCTGCGCGATGTACGAGCCGCCGCCGGGCTCCGCGCCGGGATACGACGACGCCCACCACGAGACACCGATGAAGACGAGAAACGACGTCAGCGGCATCCAGCCGCTGCCTTCCAGCGGTGGAAAGAGCGCGAGGAGACCGCCGGTCGTTACGCCGTGCGCCGCGTCGATTGCGGCAAGGTGCGAGCGCAATGCGGCGACGCCGCCGACCGCTGCCACGGCCGCGACCGCAAGGACGATCGTCATGCCCATCTTCACGATGAATTGCAGCACGTCGGTAACGAGCACGCTCCACATGCCGCCGATGGCAACGTAGATCGCGGTGAGTACGAGGCAAATCGCGATCGCTTCCCACTTCGGAATGCCCAGCGTCAAGCCGAGAATCTTTGCGATGGCGAGATTCACCCATCCCATGATGATCGTGTTGATGATGACGCCCTGATAGATGCCGCGCGTCGCGCGCAGCGCCGCTGCAGGCTTACCGCTGTACCGCAGCTCCGTAAACTCGACGTCCGTGAGCACGCCCGAGCGACGCCACAACGCGGCAAAGAAGAACGTCGTGAGGATGCCGCTCATCACCATGTTCCACCAGACCCAGTTGCCGGCGACGCCGTTCTTTGCAACAAAGCCGGTTACTGCGAGCGGCGTGTCGGCGGCGAACGTCGTCGCCACCATCGACGTTCCGGCGAGCCACCACGGCACGCTGCGACCGGATAAAAAATATTCGGAAAGACTCTTGCTTCCGCGGCGCGCGTAGTATGCGCCGATCCCCAAATTGATCGCGAAGAATATCGCAATAACGCCCCAGTCAAGGGGACGGAGCTGCATGACGCACGGTTCTCGTCGAGGCGAACGTCGGCCTGTAACGAACATGGTTCGTCGTGCGCTGCCGCTTGCTCGTCCTCATCGCGGTGCTCTTCGGCGCGTCGTTCTCGCGCGCCGGCGCAGTCGACGCGTCGCTGCTCGTGCCGCAACCGCGCAGCATGACGGCCGCAGGTTGTCGCGGCGAGCGCATCTTCACACGACCTTTGCGTTTGCCGCCCGGCTTCGATGCAGGCGCGCGCGAGCTGATCGACGAGCGTTGGACGGCGCTCGGCATCCCCCGCACGCAAATTTCCGCTGACAGCGACGTTGCGGTGCGCATCGGCGGCGGCATGCCGGAAGCCTCCAGCCTGCAGATTCCCTCGCGCGGTGCGATTGCAATTCGCGCGTCGGATTCCGAGGGCGTCTTCGACGCAGCGATGACGCTCGCGCAGCTCGCGCGCCACGCGCCGCACGGCTTGCGCCTTGCGTGCGCGCGGATCGACGACGCGCCGGCACTGCGCTGGCGCATCGTGTCGGACGACGTCTCGCGCGGCCCGCTGCCGACGATGCGCTATTTTAAGGAAAGAATTCGCGGCTTGGCCGCGCTGAAGATCAACGGCTATTCCATCTATATGGAGCATGTGTTCGTCGACGCGGCCCACCCGTTCGTGGCGCCGGCTGACGGCATTACGCCGCAGCAGCTGCGCGAGCTGCGCGATTACGCCGCGCGCTTTCACGTTGCGCTGATTCCGGAGCAGCAAACGCTCGCGCACATGCACGGCACGCTGCGCTGGGAGCGCTACTCGGCGCCTGCCGAGATCTCACACGGCTGGACGTTCTCGCCGGCCAACCCGCAGACGTACGCCTACCTGACGTCTCTGCTGCGAGAAGTGCTGACGGCCACAGGCAAGGTTCCGTTCATCCACCTCGGCGCCGACGAGCCGCAGGATCTCGGCCACGGTCAGGCCCTCTCCACGGTTTTCGTCTCGCATATGAATCGCGTCGCCGCGATCGTGCGGCCGTTCGGCGCGCGGCCGATGATTTGGGACGACGCGGTGCAGCGCGATCCGTCGATTCTCGATCGCATTCCGAAGAGTACGGTGATCGTCGATTTTCATTACGGCGTCGAGAAGACGTACGAGCCCTACATCGCGCACGTCGCCGCAAAGGGATTCGCGCAAATGGTCTCACCCGCGGCGTGGAATTGGAACGAGCTCTATCCGCTCTTGGACGTCGCGTGCGACAATATCGGACGGTTCGTCGCCGACGGCAAGCGCGCGCACGTGCTCGGCATGTTCCTGACGGTGTGGCACGACGACGGCGAGTCGCTCTATGAATCGACCTGGTATCCGCTCGCGTTCGCCGCGGCGAGCGCGTGGCAGCAGGGCGACGACATCAACCGCTATGCATTCGATCGTGCCTTCGGGTGGGCGTTCTTCGGCAGCGACGATTCGCGCTGGCAGGACATCTTCACGCACATGCGAGCGATCGGAGATCATCTGCACGCCGCCGGCGATCCGAGCGATTATCTGTTTTGGAGCGATCCGTTCGATGCAAAGATCGGCGACCGGATAAATAAGACGGTCGGCGTCGCGCAAATGCGGCTCGACTCTGAAGCGGTTATGACTGACCTCGCGAACCACGATCCGCCGCTGCATGCGAATGCGGCGCGCGTCCTGGATCTGGCGGCACGCCGGTACGACTTGCTGGGACGCCGTTTTCAGATCGGCATCGAAGCGCAAGCCGACTATGAGAACGCGCGCATCAACGCCGCCGACGTTCCGCGCGGTACGACCGAGCGGGGATTGAACCTTGCGAAGTATCTGTGCTGGGAGCTGCGCGACGAGTTGCTCGGGCTCGAAGGCCGCTATCGTGCTGCATGGTCGTACGAAAGCCGTCCCGCGGCACTCGGCGCGGTGTTGACGCGTTTCCATCTTGCTGAGGAAAGCGCGCAGCGCGATGCCTACGCGCTGAATCGCGTCGAGCGCGAGAATTTCGAGCGCGAGAACTCGATTCCGCCGTTCGACAAAGCTCTCGGGCGCCAGCCGTGATCGTTCCGCTCCTTGCGCTCGCCGCCGGCTTGTTCGCGCCGCCGGCGGCTTCCGGCGTGCTCGGCATCGAACCGCTCGATGCGCTCGCGAAGCCGGCAGCGACGGAAATCTTCCGCCAACTTTCCGCGGAGCACGGACTGCGGCCGCTCGAAATCGACGGCGATCCGTCGACCAGCGATTGCACGGCAAAGCCATACGCTGCCGTCGCGCAAATCGAAACGACGACGGAGCGCGGCAGCGGGGGCTGGAGCTTCGACGTCGGGATGCTGCTCGTGGACTGCGCCGGGTGGAGCGTCGACGAGTTTCACGAAACGCAAACCCTTTCGCGCGCGCCCGCCGCGGCCGAGGCGCAAAAGCTCGGCATCAATCTCTTGCTGCTGCTGCACACATGGATGA
>JBOHTT010000339.1:0-3013 GCA_050733775.1 Vulcanimicrobiaceae bacterium | reverse complement strand
AGCGCCGGCTTTTCTGTTGCTTGAACGCTCCTCGTTGAAACGTGCAAACGCTCCCACGGGAGGAGCATCGTGCCACCGTCTGAAGGCCGGTGCTTAACTGAGGCGCGCGCTTTGTTTGCGTGCTTTCACAGCAACGCACCGACGGGAGATTAAAGAGCCCTTGTTTACGTACGTTCGCTTGCTTTTTGTCATGACGATCGTTCTTTTGGCCGGCTGTGGAGGCGGTGGAACGAGCATGCCGGCGTCCCTCGCGCATGCCGGGCCGGCGCAGTCTTCCGGCCCTGCCCCGCAGCCAAGCGCTCAAGCGACCGTCGCCGGGCCGATTGCCGGCGTAAGCGGCAACTCTATCAATCTGAACGGCGGCCCCAATTGCGGTTACGTCAACGTGACCTACACCAGCGCGACAACGATCGAGGAGAATGGTTATTCGCTGGCGCCCGGTATCTATGCAACCGTTTACGGTAGTGGAAGCTGCGCGACATCCGTCACCGCGAGCGCCATTTCGCTTTCGAATGCGGCGACGAGCACGCCGAACCCCGGCGCTACGAACGGGTCCGCAACGATCCCGCAGACGCACGTGCCTACCGCTGACTATCTGGGTGGTTTTGCAGGAACGACCAGCGTGACCGCAACAACGGCAGCGACTGTCTTGAGCTGGGCTGAAGTGTCGACCCAGGATTCCAACGCGGCCTCAACCGCCGGCATCAAAACGCTCGAATACATCGATCCGCTGGAGCAAGCGACGACCGATCCACTCTATACGTCAGACGAATCGACGTTCTCGCATGATTGCAGCGGCAACAGAATCGCCGTGCCGTATGTGGCGGGCCAATGGTTGATGGCGCCCGGCTCCGCGGACCTGTCGTCGCTGCTCAACAATTGGCAAACCGCCCAGGAAAGCCAAGGCCACGTCGACGCGTTCCTCTATGATAACATCGACGACCTCTATGGCTTGACGACGTTGCCCTGCGCCGCGACGCAGAGCTCGTGGGATTCCCAAAATGCCTCGCTCATCGGAAACTCGAACTACCCCGTGGTGTTCAACGGCTATGCGTTGAACTCTGATGCAGCAAGTCTCATCAACGGCGCAACGGTGAAAGGTGCGATGGCCGAGGAGTGCTATGGCCGTAAAAGCCAGCCGTCTCCACCGTATACGACCGACAGCACGTGGGTGACGGATGAAAATCTTCAACTTGCCGCAGCCGCGGCGGGGAAGTGGTATTTTTGCTACAACACCCCAACAACAGACGCGTCGCAATCGATCGCGCTGCGGCAATACATCTACGCCTCATTTCTCCTCTCGTACAGTCCAACATCTTCGGTACTGTGGGAGTATTTCTCGACACCGAGTGGTCTGCACGTGTTTCCGGAGACGAAGATCGTTCCGACGAGCCCTTTGTTGCAGGCACCAAGCTCTGTGAGTTCTTTGCAATCCGGCGGCGTCTACGTGCGCGAATACGGTGCGTGTTATCTGGCCGGAACGACCATCGGGCGTTGCGCGGCGGTGGTGAATTCGAGCGCCTCGTCCAGCTACGGCATGCCGTCGCTGCAGCAATCGTACAGCCACACGATGGCGATTAGCGGCTCCGGCACGCTGGACGGCGGCAGCGTTTCGGCTAGCGGTCCGGCTCCGCCGTCATCGCTGCCACCCGAAACGGGACTCATTTTGACTCAATAACTCGCACATGCAGGTCACAGCCCGCGAATCGAAACTTCGCGGGCTTTTTTATTCGGCATACGCTTGCCATGCCTTGCGTCAGAGCGTGCACATGCTTAGATGAGAGGAACACAACGATGCCGCTTCTGAATCGAGTATCCCTTAGACCAGGCGTGCGTTCTCTTTTGTAAGCGTCTTGTTTAGCGCGCGCCTCCTCGGTAAAGGGAGAGTTAACTCTTGCGCAGATGCATTATTGCCTGCGGTGGTTTTCTGCTGTCCTTATTGCTCAGCGCCTGCTCGGGCGGTGGCGGTGGAAGCCTGCCGCAAGGCGCGAAGACGGCAGCGACACCAGGGCCGCAGGCGGGAACCCCCGCCGCGAGCGGCACTATTTACGGCGTGGGTTCGAATACGATCAATCTTAACGGTGGTGCCGGCTGCGGTTATGTCAACGTGACGTATAGCAGCGCGACCACGATAATCGCAAACGGATATAGCCTCACGCCCGGCGCGTACGCGACGGTCTATGGAAGTGGAAACTGTACGACCTCCATAACGGCCAGCACGATCAGCCTCGGGAACGGCGCTGCCGCCACAAGTCCCTCCACAACGGTGCAAACGCACGTCCTGACCGGTGATTATCTCGGTGGTTACGCCGGAACGAAAACCGTCACGGCGTCGCAGGCCGCCCCGGTATTGAGCTGGGCTGAGGTCGCAGCTGTGGACGCGAACAATATTTCGGCTGCCGGCATCAAGACGCTCGATTATATCGATCCCTTCCGGCAAGCTTCGACGGATCCGCTCTACAGCTCGGATGACTCGACGTTCGCACACGATTGCAGCGGCAACCGCATTCCGATCTACTTACAATCGGCGACGCAATATCTTATGAATCCGGGTTCGACGAATCTCGAGAACGCGATAAACGTATGGCAGGCAGCCGAATCGAACACCGGCCATATCGATGCGTTCTTTTATGACGATATCGATACGCTATACGGCGTCTCGGCGACTCCCTGCGATCCGCCGTCAACCTCGTGGGACTCGCTCATTGCATCCTTCATTGCGACGTCGCAGCATCCCGTTGTGTTCAACGGTTACGGTATGAACGCGGACAGCGGCGCCCTTATCGGGCTGCCGAGCGTTCGCGGAGGGATGGTCGAAGGCTGCTACGGCGACGCGGGCTCTTCCACGCCGCCCTACGTCACGGGGAGCACGTGGACGCAGAACGAGAATCTGGAGCTCGCTGCCGCAGCGGCACAGAAACTTTTCTTTTGCTATAACGCGCCCACGACCGATGCGGCGTCGTCGCTCGGGCTGCGGCAGTTTATCGACAGCTCGTTTCTGCTGACGTATTCG
>JBOHTT010000338.1:0-4694 GCA_050733775.1 Vulcanimicrobiaceae bacterium | reverse complement strand
TCGCGGACGCAATCAACGACGCAGTTTGACACGGAGCCAATATCATCTCGATGAGTCTCGGTGGCGGAGGCTGCTCTGGTGGCGTGGACAGTGATCCCACCGAGGGCGCAGCAGTCCAGGCGGCGATCGCTGCAAACGTCATCGTTATCGCCGCCTCCGGTAACGAGGGCGCCGGCGCACCGGATGCGCCTGGCTGCGCCACAGGGGTAATCTCGGTAGGGGCAACGTCGCTTGATGACGGCCAGCCCAACGGTACTGGCTTGTTTGGCGGTAGCTCATCCACGCCTATTGAGTACGTCGCAAGTTACAGCAATGCGGGCCCAACGATCTCAGCACCAGGTGCCGATCCAAGCAGCGGAAGCGATAACGACGATCTGCATTGGATCGAGAACATCTGGACGTCGACGCCGTTCGACACGACGAACGATGCCGGCAACTGCAACGGTGATTATCCGTCCGAGACCGGGACTGCGGACTGCCGAATCCTCATAGCGGGAACCTCGATGGCAACCCCGCACGTGGCGGGCCTGGCAGCTCTGATCCTCGCGGTCGGAGGAAGCACATATCAGAACCCGACTACCATGAAAAACTTCCTCTGCAGCACCGTCGACGATCTCAATAATCAGGCCGGTCATACTGGATCTCCAGGCACTAATCAAGGTTGCGGGCGTATCAATGCGTATCGCGCGATCGCAACGCTCGTAGGCGACAGCCCTCTGCCCTAAGTTCTCCTTGCGGTTTAAGCCCATCGTCGCCCTCATCGCCGTCACGTCGCTGCTCAGCGGCTGCGGCGGTGGGGGCTCGTCCGTTCCAAGCACCGGCGCGCACGGCAATAGCGCGCAGCAGGTTGCGGTGCAGCAAAGTCTCGTCAACCAGTCGCTGGCGACGATCTCGGCGGTGAATTGGGTCGCACAGCTCGGCAATCCGTCGTCGCCTTCGCTGTTCGCCGTGGTGCGCCGTACGATGTCCGGCACGCGGCAACCGCAGAGCTGCACGAACGGCATCGATGTGACGACGACCGGTTCGGCGACGAGCTACACCGTCACGATCGACGCCTACTACAACACCGATTGTACGGGACAGCTCGCCTACGCGGGGCAGTTGTCCGTCACGCAAACGTCGACGACGCTTGCGACCGCAGCCGGCAGCTATAGTTTCTACACGCCGAGTGGGACGCTCTACGAGTATCTCGGCATCACCAAGCTCGCAGTGAGCACGGCGTCCGGTTCGCAATATTTTTCGCTGCAAGCCACCGCATCGACGAGCCAGCTTTCGCCGCCGTATCAGGCGCTCGGCATCGGCTGCACGACGGCGACCACCACGGAGCTGTGCTCCCTAGCCGTGATCGATCACGTTGCCGCGACGGCGACCGACAACGCGACGATCGACAGCGCGACGATCGTGTTCTCGACCTCCGGCAGCAATACGCTTCTTTCGATGACGTCGACCGGCTCCGACTTCACCGGGCCGCTCAACTCGACGGGCATCGTGCAGAACGGCCAATCCGGCTTTCTCATCGCCGGCGGCACGCTCGTCGACAGCGTCAGCCTCGGCGGCTCGTTCACGTTCTCCCCGAGCGGTTTCATGTCGGCCGCCAACCTTACCGTCAACGACGGCACGAACGGCGCGAAAGTCACCGTCGCATTTAGCGGGACGTCGTTTAGTGGAACGATCGCCGGCGGCGGCACGACGCTGGCCAGCTTCACCGTCGACGCGAGCGGAACGGGAACCGTGACCTACAGCGACGGCACCACCGGAACGATCGCCAACTTCGCCGTCGTCACCGGCCCGCACAATTCGACGTCGTTCGACGAGACGGCATTCGCGTGCCCTACGAGCTACACGATATCCAGCTCCGCGCACGGCGCGAGCACCGCGCGAAGCAGCACGCGCCGCATGCCGGCCCGCACGAGCGCGGCGCAATCGCAATCGAGCGGTTTGCTTGCCGTCGTCTACAACCGCACCGCGGCCGCGCGCGCAGTTGAGTCGTATCGCGTCGCCCGCGCGTTCGACTATCCCGCGCTCGGAAGGACGATTCACGTGCTCGCCGTTCCGCCGGCGCAGCAAACGGCGGCGATCGCCGCACTGCGCGCAGAGGCCGGCGTCTTGTCAGTCGCGCCCGTGCAACGCCGTTACGCGCTGACGTCGACGCCGTACTTGCCGAACGATCCCTATTTCGACGGCTTTTCACCGGCGAACGTCGCGCCTCTCTACGAATCCGCAGCTTTGCCCGGGCAATGGGACATGCACGTCATCGGGCTCGAGAACGCGTTCGGCTATTCGACGACGAGCAACGCGCTCGGGACCGCGCATGCAGGGGCGCTCGGAAGCCATAGCGTCAAGCTCGCGATCGTGGATTCCGGCGAAGATCCTACGCATCCGGATCTGGGGGCAAACATCGTCTATCAAAAATGCTTCATCACGAATCCGGTGGACGCGCAATCGACGAGCTCGTTTTCCACCGATCCGC
The DNA here is from genome assembly GCA_050733775.1 of Vulcanimicrobiaceae bacterium. GTDB lineage: Bacteria > Vulcanimicrobiota > Vulcanimicrobiia > Vulcanimicrobiales > Vulcanimicrobiaceae > JAFAMS01. The sequence continues at coordinate 2,224 of JBOHTT010000338.1, read as the reverse complement.
TCGGACACGGGACGGACGTGAGCGGCATCGCTGCTGCCGTCACGGGCAACGGACTCGGATTCGCGGGCGCAGGCGGCAACACGGGAATTCTCGCGTATCGCGTCTTTCCGACGCCGAGCGACGACTGCGCGACGATCAGCGGCGAGAACGACCCGCAATGCGGCGCATCGACCGTCGACATCGCGGCCGCGATCGACGACGCCGTCAGTCAAGGCGCGAACATCATCTCGATGAGCATCGGCGGCGGCAGCTGCACGTCCGGTGTGGACGGCGATCCGCTCGAAGGCGCGGCGGTACAAAACGCGATTGCGAGTCACGTCGTCGTGATCGCAGCATCGGGTAACAGCGCAACGAACAGCGTCGACGCACCGGCGTGCGACACCGGCGTCATCGCCGTCGGCGCGACCGCGCTCGATGACGGGCAGCCGAACAGCACCGGCCACAGCGGTGGCACGTCGTCGACACCGGTCGAATACGTTCCGAGCTACAGCAACTACGGTTCGCCGAACACGTGGAAAGATGCGAGCTCGTGGGGCATCGTTGCCCCCGGCGGCGATCCGTCCGGCGTGAGCGATGCGGACAATCTGCACTGGATCGAAAACATCTGGACGTCCACTCCGTACATGTCGAGCGCGACCGACGCAACGTTCGCCGGAAGCTGCAGCGACGACTATCCCAACGAGAGCAGCTCGACACCGCCTGTCGATTGCCGCACGCTGATTGCCGGCACGTCGATGTCGGCGCCGCACGTTGCGGGCGTCGCCGCGCTGGTTCTCGGCGTGAGCGGCGCGACGTACCAGGATCCGGCAGCGATGAAAACGCTGCTGTGCGCGACCGCGGACAACATCGGCGGCAATCAAGGCTGCGGACGCCTCAACGCATATCGCGCGGTGGCGACGGCGCTTGGAGATCCGTCGCCGCCCTAGGCGTTGCCCGAAAGTCCTTGCCCTTCGGAGACGTAGGTCTATTACGCGAACGGGGGGATTGCGTTAAGGATGGACCATGGACCCGAACGGCTTCGACGAGATGCGAGCCGCGATCGCGAACGCAACCTCCGCCGTCGAAGCTGCCTGGAACGAAGAAAGCGCTGCGGCGCAGAAACTTCGCGACGCGCAAACGGCTACGTCGATGGCGACGCACGAGCTGGCATTACGGCAGCACGAGCGTTTCCGTGCCGAGAAGGCGTTGATCGAGCTGCGAAAGCGCCTCGACGACCAGATCGCCGCGAACGAAACAACGCGCGGAGCCGGTTCGCGCACAAAGCGGTCCTCTCGCGTATGGTTGATCGCGCCGCTCATCGTCCTATTTGCGAGCGGGTTTGCCGGATGGCAATGGACGGCTCTCAACGTCCGCGTCTGTTCCACTTCAATGACCGACGGCGTCGCGCGCGACCTCCTCGACAACTACCATCAATTTCCATATCGCTACACGCTTGCCGCAGCCGGCGACGACCGCCCGTGTGACGTCCGATTCAACACGGCAAAAAGCGGCGACGCGGGTTCGATCATCGCGCGCGACGGCTTAGTCGCAATCGTCAATCACCATAACCGGGTCCACAAGCTGACGGCATCTCAACTGCGCGATATTTTCACCGGTCGCATCAAAAACTGGTCGAAGGTGGGCGGCTCGAAGGCGGCAATCGTCGCCGTCATTCCGCCGGACGGTACCGACGAGGCGACCGAGGCGAAAGCTTTCCTCAAGAAATCTCCTGCGTCGTCCGTAAGCCGAAAATCGACGTCTGAAATCGTCAAGTACGTCACCAGCTCGAGCGGCAAGAATGCAATCGGTTTCGTACCGTTCAGCGCTGCGCTTGCAGCCAAAGTCGTTCCGATTGCGGGCGACCCATGGCCGACCGCGATATCGATTGCCCACGAACGCTATCCGCTTTGGATCGGGCTCGTGGCCGCATCCGATTATCGCCATCCCAGCGCAGGCGCAGCCGGCCTCATCGCGTTCGCCCGCTCGCACGACGCGCATCTGCTCATGGCACGCGCCGATTTGGTTACGAAGGGAACGTCAGCGCCGTAGTTTTGTCATGGTGAGCGGAGCGCCCAAAGGGCGCGGAGTCGAACCACCGCGGTGATCCACCATACGAAGCCGAACATTACTTCGTGGACCGCGAAATGCTCGTCGCCCGCTATCCAAAACTTTGGCATATGGCGCACCCGTCGAATCATCAAGGAATTCTAACGCGGGGCTGCTGAGCACAAGCGCTCTCCTAGAT
>JBOHTT010000337.1:0-3952 GCA_050733775.1 Vulcanimicrobiaceae bacterium | reverse complement strand
GCAATGCACAAACGGCAAATACTGCAAGCAGCATGAAGGGTCGTATCTACGGGTTGCCGGTAAACCCCTCGTCGGACAAGGCTATGCTTGGCTGGCGGCCAGAACCGACATGGTACCCCGACGCCGTGGCCCATTTGACGAGCGAACGTCAACGGCGTGCTGGTTCAAGTCCAGTCTCGCGCATCAATGTCAACTGCCGCTATCGCGGCAGTTTTCGTTTTAGCTGGTGCGAGATACACTCGTCACGGTGAGCGGAGCGCCGCGAAGCGGCGCGGAGTCGAACCACCGTTCCGATGCTCGGGCGTTACTCGATCAGCCGCAATAAGCAAAATTATGCGCGGTCGCGCTTGCGTTCTAGCGTTATAGCTCGCCAACTTACGCTAGCGTCCGCGTTCTCGCTTACCGGTGTCGTGCCCGTCAATGCGTCGATTCCCGATCCTTCTCGAGCGAATCCTGTACCGCTGTATGAGTGTGTCGATCTCGCGAACACCGGAACTCGCTCAGTCTCGAAAATAGAAGTGCAGTTCACGCACTTGTCATCGACTGGGGCTACCTTTGGCGTCGATACAATGACGATTCGGCGGCCGTTGCAGCCGGGCGGCTCGCTGACGGATTGGTGTAATGCATTTCGTGGCAGCGTCGATCCGCCAATTCTTCATTACGCGCAGGCCGCCGCAGCGGGAGCACCGGACAGCACGCCTCCCACCATTATCTCTGGCAAGCTCCCATCGAGTCTGTCAGTGTGGGTTAACGAAGTCGACTACACTGATGGAAGCGTCTGGACGCGGTGACTCCAGTAATGGAATACACCGAAAAGGTGACTGTTTTGGCGCCGCCTATATCGGCTCAGTGCCGTAACCGACAGGGTAGCCTAATCGTGTGAGACGGCGGTAATCTCGCAGAGCTCGACCTTGACCGAACGAAAATCTACCCGGATCCGTGCCCCGTAATAAGCGGCGATTGCCCAGCTATTACCGGCGGCGTCCTCACAGGCGTTGTCGGCCCTGACATGTTCCGCGACGTTTTCACCTCGGTGGCCACTGCTTCGGAAGCCTTGCCGCTCCTTCGCGGCCGCTGGGTTTTACTTTGGCTGACGTTGCCTTAGTAGCGCGCTATAATAAGTAGTGATGATCCTGGTGTACCTGGCGCTCTTACTAATATTCCTAATGGGATTGCTTGGTGGATTCTCGGCTTTCTTTTTGACGTTTCGCAAGAAGACGATGCCGCTAGCTCTTGGTATACCATATCTCATCACAGCAATAGCAGCTTGCGCGCTTGTAATCGTTATCATCGCGAGTGGAGATGCGGCGACGTATTTTCCATGGATCGTTGTGTGTACCGGCATTTTGCTGGTCGTTGGTTGGCTGCAAGCTCAGCGTAAAGCCCGGCAAATCAGGGACGAACGCAAGTCTTGGTTGCATTGAAATGAGATGCAGTTTAGTCGGTTGCCTATCGCCAGCGGGCCAGCTCGAGCGCCTTCTGTGGGCTACTGTTGTCTGAGGGTGTCCTCGTATTTTTCGAAAATCTCAGTCCATAAACGATCGTTGTATGACTGATCGGATTCTCCAGGTAGGCGTTTCGGAAGTGCGCCACGTGGAGGAGTATTGTCCATGAGGCTTTGGAAGTGACCTGTTTCGCCTGGGATCGGTTTGAAACTAAGTTGGTTGATTTTCCCATCTGCGCCTGCGCCGAGAACAAACCAAATCGTACCGCACGCGAAGCTTACATGAAAGTGGTATTGGGTGATCCCGAGCTTGTTCGTCTTGCGGTTCACAACTTTGAAATCGGAGGGCTCTCCCAAGGGCGCAACGATCTTGCTCATGCGTCGAGCGCTTTCCGCCGTCATGGGAAAACCATCGCGCAATTGCGAGTAGTCGATGTCGGCAAGTTGACTACGTCTCACCCACTCCTTAGCGAGTGATATGATATTCGCGTCGTCGTTTGAAGACTTGTCGCTCATGGGTTGTCTTTCCGTACGTCTCCGGGAGCGTTCCTTACAGCGGACGCTATGCGGCTGATTTGCGCGGCCGGCCGCCCTTCATACCGTTTGACCGGGACGCCGCCGCGCGCGCGGGCGACTTCTTCGAAGCGTTGATGCGAGCGCCGATTGTGCCAAGCGTGCTCTCACCAGCCGCCAAGACGAGGAGCTGCTCCAGCAGAACGCCATCATCCACAGTATCCGACCAGAGGCCTTCACGATCTGGAGTAATCTCGACATCGGTCAGCTTCCGCGGTGGAGCTTTGGAGAATCCGGGGATGATTCGTCGCGGCACGGTGAGAGTCGCGCCCGTTGAGAGATCGGCAACGATCGTATCGTTTTTGTTGTCGAAACGCACGGCCCGAATCTTCGTCGCGGTTCGCTCTCGTTGACGCGCCGCTTTGACGGCTTTGCGAATTTCGGCATCGGTTGTCAGGATGCGTCCGTGCTTCTTACCGCTTCTCATCGTGGTCTGCTAGCCTCCCAAAGTTGTCTCAGTTCGGTGAACGAATCGCGTGCCGTCTGCAATGCGATGCGAACCTCCCTGGCCGTCACTTTTCCTCGGATCGGATTATCATGCGCACGTGAAAGGCGTACTACTTCGCCTGGCAAGAGTTCGATGACGACGCTTCCGCTGCCGATATCCGCGTGAAGGTGAGGGATGGTGGCGTCGGCATGGTCGCCCGCGATCGCTCGAAAGCGGACCTGCCCGATACGCTTACTTCCCACTCAACCAAAAATGTATAACCTAGGCTTGGGTTTCGTCAAGATGCCCCGCCCTGGAGGTTAATTCCAGCCTGGTGGCATGCCCGTCACACGAGGAATCATTCGGGGAATCATTTTGGAGTCTCCGGTGGACTCTGAGACACTTCTAGCGACTGTTTTTCCTCGTGAGATGGTGTCTGGAAGTCTCCGGAGGACTCTCGTGGCTCACTTGAGGGGCTAGCGCCCGCAAGGGCGTGCTGGTTCAAGTCCAGTCTCGCGCACCATTGCAACTGCCGCTGTCGCGGCAGTTCTCGTTCTAGGGTTGTCATCCCGAGCGCAGGAGCACGTAGTGCGCCGTAGTCGAGGGACCGCCTCAATGCGGATGCCATGCAGCAATGCGGTCTATTTCGCGACACCGTGCCGCATCTCACTGTGGCGGATCGGTAACTTCTTATCGCAGCCGCGGTGCGACCCAAGAGAGTCTCCGCCGAGTACGACTTCCCGCGTGAGGCGCCACATTCCGGTGTGCTGGTGCTTAGCCGCTAAAGCGGTCGCTAGCCCTCGGTGAGGCGACGAAACTCGCTTGTGCGACCCGCTTGTTGCTGCTTTGAAAGATCGGACGCGACGCCGCGATAGAGCATGCGTCCGGTGCGAGCTAGCAGCTCGAGCACGCGAAAGATCCCGTCACCTGAGATCGTGATTGCTTGCCAATCGGTGCCTTCGTGCCGATGGACGAGCGCGTAGGTGTCGCGGCCGATATCAAAGACGGCGAATTCATTAGATTCCGCGACCAGCGTCGCATGTTCGAGGGCGGCCGCGTCGATTGCCATAACAAGTTTCATTAACGTCCCTTCGCTGCGTTCGACCGAGGGGTCCTCGACAATTCGAACTCCTCGCCTCGACGCCTGCTTGCTCGCATTTGCTCGAAGAGCGACCGCCAAAGAATGCGTCGACGCTTCGGTTCGCGCGCCGGCGACTTCTTCGAAGGGTTGATGCGAGCGCCAATTGTACCAAGAACGCAATCATCCAGGGTACCGACCAGAGGCCTTCACGATCTGGAGTAATCTCGACATCGGTCAGCTTCCGCCGTGCAGCTTTGGGGAATCCGGGGATGATTCGTCGCGGCACGGTGAGAGTCGCGCCCGTTGGGAACCTACGGGTATTTCACGCCACGATATTTGAGGTAAACGATGCCGCTTGAAAAGCGCCGCTCTTCGAGAAGCTCGAGGTTGATGAACGCATTGCTCGGCAGCGCTTTCTTTCCGCCCC
>JBOHTT010000336.1:0-1971 GCA_050733775.1 Vulcanimicrobiaceae bacterium | reverse complement strand
AGCGCGCAGCAGATACATCCCACGCAAGATGCCCTCTTCGCTACGCGGCACGAGCGCCGGATGACGATAATTCTCGTTCATCACCGTGATGTAATAGAACGCATCTTCCTGCGCTTCCAGCATGCGGCGCATGCCGTCGCGGACGATCACGGCAAGCTCGTGCGCGAACGCCGGGTCGTACGCGCGGCAGGTAGGAATCATCGACGCCATCAGATGGCTGCTCCCGTCTTGATGCTGTAAGCCCTCGCCGGAGAGCGTCGTTCGTCCGGACGTCGCGCCGATGAGAAAACCGCGCGCGCGCGAATCGGCCGCCGCCCAAATCAAATCGCCGACACGCTGAAAACCGAACATCGAATAGAAAATGTAGAACGGCAGCATCGGCTCGCGGTGCACGGCGTAGCTCGTCGCGGCAGCGAGCCACGACGAGAGCGCACCGGCCTCGGTGATGCCTTCCTCGAGGATCTGGCCCTCGCGCGCTTCCTTATAGTAGGAGAGCTGATCTTTATCTTCAGGATCGTAGAGCTGACCGAAGGGCGAGTAGATGCCGACTTGACGGAAGAGCGCTTCCATGCCGAAGGTGCGTGCCTCGTCGGCGACGATCGGCACGATCTTCCGCCCGACGTTCGCGTCGCGCAGCATCGTGCGCAGCATTTGCACGAACGCCATGGTCGTCGAGTACTCACGCTCGCCGCTCCCGGCAAGCAGGGGGTCCAAGACGTCGAGCTCAGGCACCGTCACGACCGGCGCGGAGGAGTCGCGTGCCGGCAGATATCCGCCCAATGCCTCACGGTGTCCGCGCAGATAGCGCATTTCCGGTGCGTCGTCGGGCGGACGCACGAATCGCAAGTCGCGCAAATCCGCTTCACTCAGCGGCAGCTCGAAACGATCGCGAAATTCGACCAGCGCGTCGTATTCGAGCTTCTTGCGCTGGTGCGCCGTCATCTTGCCTTGACCCCAGCGCCCCAAGCCAAAACCTTTCTTCGTCTGCGCCAAAATCACGGTCGGCCGCCCGCGCGTGCGCACGGCCGCGTCGTAAGCGGCATAGATCTTCACCGGATCGTGGCCGCCGCGATGCAGATCGTCGACTTGTTCGTCGGTCAGATCCGAGATCAGCGCCGCCAGCTCGGGATATTTGTTGAAGAAATGCTCGCGGTTGAAGCTCGCGTCAGTCGCTGCATACGTCTGCATCTGACCGTCGACGGTTTCTTCAAAACGCCGCAACAGCACGTCTTGCGTGTCTCGCATGAAGATCGGATCCCAATCCGATCCCCACAGCACCTTGATGACGTTCCAGCCGTAGCCGTTGAAGAGACCTTCGAGCTCTTGCACGATCGAGCCGTTACCGCGCACGGGACCGTCGAGGCGCTGCAGATTGCAATTGATGACGAAGACGAGATTGTCGAGCTCTTCCCGTGCTGCGATCGAGAGGCCGCCGAGACTTTCCGGCTCGTCCATCTCACCGTCGCCGATAAACGCCCACACGCGACGGTCGCTCGCCGGAATGATTGCGCGATTTTGCAAGTACCGCATGAATCGCGCGTGATAGATCGCGTTGATGGGCCCGAGCCCCATCGAAGCATTCGGAAACTGCCAAAAGCGCGGCATCAAATAGGAGTGGCAATACGACGACAGCCCTTTACCAGCAGTCTCGCGCCTGAAATGCTCGAGCTGCTCTTCGGAGAGGCGTCCTTCGAGAAACGCGCGCGCATAAATACCGGGCGACGCGTGCGGCTGGAAATAGACGAGATCGCCTTCCCGTCCGCCCCGGAAGAAATGGTTGAAGCCGGTTTCGAACAGCTCCGCGATCGATGCGTAGGTCGCGATGTGACCGCCCAGCTCCGGATGCTGCTGGTTCGCCCGCACGACCATCGCGAGCGCGTTCCAACGAATGAGGCCGGTGATGCGCCGCTCGAGCGCCAGGTCGCCGGGATAGCGCGGCTGGAGCCGCGGCGGAATCGTGTTGCGGTACGG
>JBOHTT010000335.1:0-3467 GCA_050733775.1 Vulcanimicrobiaceae bacterium | reverse complement strand
TGCTATGGCATCACGGTTCTCTTAGACCGACACGGTAGCGGGCCACTCGCGAATAGCATGGGCTTGGCGTTCGCGTACGTTTCCGTCGCCAACGCGGTGCTCGCGCTTTTCAATCTCGTGCCGGCGTTTCCGATGGACGGCGGGCGCGTACTGCGCGCGCTGTTCTGGATGCGCACGCGCGACCATCGTGCCGCCACGATCGGCGCAGCGCTCGTCGGCGTGACGCTGGCATTGTGCTCGTCGATTGCTTGCCTCGCAATGCTGGGCTCGACGCATTCGTGGCCGTACGCCTGGTATGCGATCCTCGCCGGATTTATTGCGTGGTCAGGGTGGACACACCTAAGGGCGGCTAGGCAGACGGCTCTAATTTAGCCCATGGCTTCGTTGCCAGAGGCCTCATTTGCCAGAGCAAACTTCGCCCTCTGTCGCCTCGCCCTGAACTAAATTCGCGCCATCTGCTAGGCAAAATAGCAATAACTCGAATAGGCGAGTTCATGCCCGGCGTGACGCGAGACTACCGAACCACCCTCAACCTCCCCAAGACCGCGTTCCCCATGAAGGCCGACCTGACGAAGCGCGAGCCGGATCGCGTCGCATGGTGGGCCAAGCAGCGCACGTACGAAAAGCGCCTCGAGCGCAATCGCGGCAATCAGCCGTGGATTCTGCACGACGGCCCTCCGTACGCCAACGGCAACCTGCACATGGGGCACTTCCTGAACCGCTTCCTCAAAGACGCGTTCACGAAGATCCATCTGCTGGACGGCGAGTGGTCGTGCTTCGTGCCGGGCTGGGACATGCATGGGCTTCCGATCGAGCTGGAGACGCTCAAGCACCTCGGACTGGACTATCACAAGACCGATCCGATCGAGCTGCGCGCCAAATGCAAAGAGCGCGCCCTGCACTGGCTGGACATTCAGCGCGACACGATTTTGCGCATGGGATGTTTCGCCGGGCTGTACGACGACCCGTACCGGACGATCGATCCGTCGTTCGAACGCGCGATTGCGATGACGGTTGCCGACCTCGCGGACAAAGGCCTCACGTATAAAGGCTTGCGCTCGACGCTTTGGTGCATTCATGACGAGACGGCACTCGCCGAAGCCGAGATCGAATACGAGCAGCACGTCTCGCCGTCGGTCTACGTGCTATTCACGGGCACCGAATCGCAACGTGCGGCGATTCTCGAACGCTTCGACCTGCCGCGCGTCATTCCACATTCGAAGATTACCGGCGAGCTCTCGATACTGATCTGGACGACGACGCCGTGGACGCTGCCTGCGAACTTGATGATCGCGCTCGATCCAGAGGCGGAGTACGGCCTGTACGAAGTCGGCAACGAGCACGTGATCGTGGCGACTGCGCTTGCGAAGAGTGTGGAAGCGAAAATTGCCGCGCGGATGCGCAGAGTCGCCGTTACCCAGGGAAAGAGGCTCGAGGGTACGCGCGTTCGGCATCCGTTTATGAATCGCGACTCACTCGTGGTGCTCGCGGATCACGTCGAGCTCGACACGGGAACGGGTGCGGTGCACACGGCGCCGGGACACGGTGCGGAAGACTTCGAGCTCGGCATCAAGTACAAATTCGACCCGCTGTGCCCCGTCGATGCGGCCGGCCGCTTCACGAGTGAGGCCGGTCCGTACGCAGGCAAAGAGATCTTCGATGCAAACGCATTGATCGTCGACGACTTGCAAAAACTCGACAAGCTTGCGGCATACGAAGATTACACGCATTCGTATCCGCACTGCTGGCGTTGCCACAATCCGGTGATCTTCCGTGCGACGGCGCAGTGGTTCATCGGCATGGACCGTCAAGATCTGCGCAAGCGCGTGCTCGCTCAGATTCCATCCGTGCATTGGATTCCGGATTGGGGCGAGCAGCGAATGGCGCAAATGATCGAGTTGCATCCGGAATGGTGCCTGTCGCGCCAGCGCATCTGGGGAACCCCGATTCCGGCGATCGATTGCGACGGCTGTGGCGAAGCGATCCTCGACGTCGAGGTTGCGCGAAAGGCCGCCGAGCGCTTTGGCAAGGATGGCAGCGACGTGTGGTGGACGCAGCCGGTCGAAGCGTTCTTGCCGGACGGATTCAAGTGCCCGCGGTGCGGCGGCACGAAATTCCGCAAAGAGTTCAACATCGTCGACATTTGGTTCGAATCGGGTGTGACGTGGCGTGGCGTGTTGTGGGAACGCAAGATGCCCTTCCCGGCCGACTTGTATTTGGAAGGCGGCGATCAATATCGCGGCTGGTTCCGCAGCAACCTGATTACGTCGGTTGCGGTGACGGGCGGCGCACCGTACAAAGGCGTGCTTTCCTACGGGTGGGTCAACGACGCCGAAGGCCGCGCGATGTCGAAGTCCGTGGGCAACTATATCGGTGCGGTCGACGGTATGGAGCAGTACGGCGCCGACGTGCTGCGTTTGTGGGCTGCCTCGGTCGAGTGGAGCAGCGACGTACGGCTCGGGCCGAAACTGCTCGAGAACGTCGGGAACGTCTATCGCAACCTGCGTTTGCGGTTGCGCTATCTGCTTTCGGCCATCGACGATCTGCCTGCGGATCGCATCATCCCGCGCGAAAAGATGGAGCCGCTCGATCGCCTGGTGCTCGCGCGTATCGATGCGCTCGCCAAGGACGTGCGCGAAATGTACCTTTCGTATCGCTTGCACGATGCGTACTTGGCACTCGTCGCGTTCGATAACGAATTTTCGGCGTTTTACGTCGATGCGGTCAAGGACAGGCTCTACACGAGCGCACCGGATTCCGACCGCCGGCGCAGCGCCCAAAGCGCGGCCCTCGAGATGTTGCGGACGCTCGCCGTTTTGCTCGCGCCGATTCTGTCGTTCACCGCGGAAGAGGCCTGGCAATTCGCGCCGGAACACTTGCGCGGCGATGCGGAGAGCGTTTTTGATCTGTCGTTTCCACGTGTCGACGCCGTCGATTCTCCCGCGCTCGCGCTCTGGGCGGAGCTCCGTAGCTTACGCGCAAAGGTTGCGGCAAGTGAAGGGCTGCGAGACTATCAGCTCGCGGCGACCGTGGGCGTGCCGGCGGATCGCTACGACCGCTATGCATCGCTCGGCGACAACTTGCGCGAGGCGATGATCGTCTCGGATGTGGCGTTGGCGCGTGCGTCCGATTCGGTCGCGGAGATCGCGCTCGTGCCGGCGGCCGGCGAAAAATGCACGCGGTGCTGGAAGTATTTGCAGCTCGGCACCGACGCGGAGCATCCTTCGTTGTGCGCGCAGTGCGCGGCGATCGTGCGGAGTCTTCCCGACTGAGCACGCTCGCGGTCGATAAAGCACGGTTCAACCTCGGCGACAAGTATCGGCCCGAGGGCGGCCCGGCGTTGATCACCGGCCTGCAAGCGATCGTGCGGCTCTTGATCGAGCAGCGCGTGCGCGATGCAGCCGCAGGTTTGCGTTCGGGCGTGTTCGTTTCGGGCTATCAAGGTTCGCCGCTTGCAGCGCTCGACA
>JBOHTT010000334.1:0-5239 GCA_050733775.1 Vulcanimicrobiaceae bacterium | reverse complement strand
GCATATCATTGTCGCATCGTCAGTTACATAGCGCCTGAGGCTATGCTCCTTCCTCGCTCCTCGATCTGCGGCAAAACTGCCGTTGCGATCGGTGCAGCGAGTTCTTCAGAGGCTCCTTAATGCGAGTCGGGCACGGTTTCGATGCGCATCGCTTGGAGGCTGGACGGCGGTTCGTGCTAGGCGGTGTGGAGATTCCATTCGAGCGGGGTCCGGCCGGGCACTCCGACGGCGACGTCCTCGCACATGCGGTTGCCGATGCGCTGCTTGGAGCGTGCGCGCTGGGAGATTTGGGAACGTACTTTCCGTCCAGCGACCAACGCTGGCGCGACGCGGATTCTCTCGACATGCTTGCGTTATGCGTGAAAATGCTCCACGAAGGCGGCTATACGATCGCCAACATCGATGCAACCGTAGTGGTTCAGCAACCTGCGCTCGCCGGGCATTTGCCTGCGATACGCGAGCGTCTGGCGCAAGTATTGGAGATCAATCCGTCGGAGGTCAGCATCAAGGCAAAGAGTAGCGACGGTATGGGTTACACCGGTGACGGAACGGGCATAGCGGCATATGCGGTCGCGCTCGTGGACGAAAACGAGGACGCGAAACCGTGAGCTCGCTCGATTATTCGGTGCCGCAGCGTCTGCGCTTCGCGCCTTCGCCGACGGGAATGCTGCACGTCGGCGGCGCGCGGACCGCGCTCTTCAACTACCTGTTGGCGAGCCGCACGCAGGGTGCGTTCGTCCTGCGCATCGAGGACACGGATGCCGAGCGTAACCGCCCGGAAACCGAGGAGCCGCTGCTCGAGGCGTTGCGATGGCTCGGTATCACTTGGCAAGAAGGGCCCGATGCCGGCGGCTCTCGTGGCCCGTACAGGCAGTCCGAGCGAAGCGAGATCTATCGAGCACACGCCGCCAAATTGCGCGAAGCCGGTCTCACATATGAAGACGATGGCGCTTGGCGTTTCAAGATGCCTCCCGGGCGAACGATCGTGAACGACCTCGTCAAAGGCACCGTGACATTCGAAAACGTGACGATTCAGGATCCCGTCATCATCAAGTCGAGCGGTGGCCCGACATATAATTTTGCGGCCGCGGTCGACGATGCGCTCATGGACATCACCGTCGTGTTGCGTGGCGACGAGCACCTTCCGAACACGCCGGTCCAGCTTGCAATGCAGGCGGCGCTCGGCTTGCCCTCGCCTCGTTACGCGCATCTCCCGCTCATCCTCAACGAGCATCATCAAAAGCTTTCCAAGCGCCACGATACGGTCAGCATCGAAGAGTTTCGCGACATCGGAATTCAACCGGAGGCAATGATCGATCACTTGGCGCTTCTGGGATGGTCGTCGCCGGACGGCCGCGAGGAGTTTACGCTCGACGATCTCTCCTCGCTGTTTGCTCTCGAGCGCGTTCAGAAGGCCGGTGCGATTTTCAACGAAGCGCGACTTCTTGCGTTCAACGCGCGCGTTCTTCGCAAGATGCCGCGAGAGCGGAAAATCGGATTAATCGATGCGGCGATGGGGCGCTGGGGTTATCGCGAGCCGCAGGCGTGGGTGGCTGCGTTCCTGGACGCGTACGGCGAAGAGCTGCAGACGATCGAACAGGCACGCCCCCTCGTCGCCGGGCTGCGCGCCGACGGCGTGACGATTCCGGAAGGCGAGCGCGCGAGGTTGTCGGACGCCGGCGTTCGCGATTTCTTCTGGCACTCGCGGATCGCGGCGGAGATCCGAAGCTGATTCCGGCGCTCGGCGCGGAGTTCGGGATCGAGAAAAAAGAGGCATACCACCTCGTGCGCGTCGCGCTGACGGGTTCGCCGCGTGGAGCCCCGCTTGCGTCACTGGTGCCGCTGCTCGGACCCGAGCGAATTGCAGCGCGTCTCCGCGCGGGCGGCAACCAGGGCGCCGCAACCGCGCGTTAAAGGGGTTTGCAATGAGGAGAGCGTGGCAAACGTTTTTATCGGACCTGCAGGCGCCATTGTCGCGCGATCCTGCCGCACGCGGCGTCCTCGACGTGGTGCTCTCGTATCCGGGGTTCCACGCGATTACCGCTCATCGCGCAATCCATGCCATGCATAAATCCGGAATTCCCGTGCTTCCACGCTTTCTCTCGCATCTCGTGCGCTTTGCAACCGGCATCGAAATCCACCCCGGTGCGATGATCGGTGATGGATTTTTTATCGACCACGGCATGGGTGTCGTCATCGGCGAGACGACCATTATCGGAAAAGACGTGACGCTTTATCAGGGCGTGACCCTCGGGGGGACCTCGCTCAATCCGGGAAAGCGCCATCCGACGCTGATGGATAACGTGGAGGTCGGCGTAGGAGCTGCGGTGCTCGGCGACATCTTGGTCGGCGAGAATTCGAAGATTGGCGCCGGCTCGGTCGTCGTGAAGGACGTTCCGCCGAGTTCGACGGTCGTCGGAATACCGGGACGCATCGTCTCCAAAGAAGGCAAGCCGATCGAGTCACCGGCTCAACAATCGAATCGTCAACACGTGCAGATGCCGGATCCGACGGCGACGATGCTCGCGCGGCTCGAAGCGCGGATTCGAACGCTGGAAGAACGACTTGCCAGCGTGCAGGCAAAGGAAGCCGACTCGCCATCCGACGACGCATCCGAAGTCGCCATGGATAGTCTCGATGCTGCAGCTCTATAACACCCTCACCCGCAACGTCGCAGATTTCGTTCCGCTGCGCAGGGGAGAAGTGCGGATGTACGTTTGCGGGTTGACGCCTTCGGCCGAGCCGCACCTCGGGCACGCTCGCTCGTTCCTGTTTTTCGACGTGCTGCGCGCTTATCTGCGCCACTTGGGCTATCGCGTGACGTACGTTCAGAACGTAACCGACGTCGACGACCGTTCGATCGAAGCGGCGCGTGAAGAAGGTGTGCCGTGGAATGAGGTCGTGCAGCGCTACTACACGAGCTTCAAGAATTCAATGCGAACGCTGGGAGTCGCCGAACCTGACATCGAGCCTCGCGCGACGGAATACGTTCCGCAGATCATCGCGATGATCGAGCGGTTGGTCCAGTCGGGCCACGCGTACGTCGGCGAGGACGGCGTGTATTTCCGCGTCTCGATGTTTTCAGGCTACGGCAAGCTCTCGGGGAAACAGACCGACGAACTATTGATCGGCGCGCGCATTGCGGAGAACGAGAAAAAGCTCGATCCACTGGATTTTGCGCTATGGAAATTCGCAAAAACCGGGGAGCCGTCGTGGCCGTCGCCGTGGGGCGCGGGACGCCCCGGCTGGCATATCGAGTGCTCCGCGATGGCGCACGAATTGCTTGGCGAGCCGTTCGACATCCACGGCGGCGGCACCGACTTGATCTTTCCGCATCACGAGAACGAGATCGCGCAGTCGGAATCGCTCTCCGAGCCTCCTATGGCGAATTTCTGGATTCACGGTGGCATGCTGAACTTCGAGCAGCGTAAGATGTCGAAATCGCTTGGAAATTACGAGCCGCTGTCCGAGTTCTTGACGCGCAGCGATCCACAAGCAATTCGTCTGCTGTTCTTGCAGACAGGCTATCGCAAGCCGATGAACTTCACGGAAGATTCGCTCGCGGCGGCTACGACGGCGCTCGGAAAATTGCGCAAAGCGTTTCGGGCGCTTTCGCCGGAAGCGATGCCGGCTCGGGAGGCCGCCGATTTCGATCGTATCATCGAACGGGTTGAGGCAGCCCTGGACGACGACATGAATACCTCGGCGGCACTGGCGGTATTGTTTGACGTCGCGGCCAAGGCGGACGCGTATGCGTCTGAGGGTAAGGCGAAGCCGGCAGCGGGCGCGTTCGGATATGCACTCGACCTGCTGCGCATCGTTCCGAACGAGAGCTGGCTGCAAGAGAAGCAGATCGACGTCGACGGCGTCGCCGCGCGACTGCGCGAGCGCCTCGGCGAGGTCGTCGTTCTCGCGGATGACGGACACCAGACGATTGCGTCGGTCGTGGCTGCTCGCGATCAAGCCCGAAAGAGTAAAAACTTCGCGCTCGCCGATAAATTGCGCGAAGCGCTAGCCGCCGAACAGATCGAGCTCCACGATACGCGCGACGGAACGACGTGGACGCTCGCCGGCGGCTGAATCGCAGAAGCGCCCCGGAGCTCGACGATATCATCTACGGCGTTCATGCCGTCGCAGAGGCGCTCGAAGGCGGTGAGCCGTTGCGCCGGATTCACGTCGGGGACCAACGCCGTCGCGATCCTGCGCTGCACGAGCTCTTCGCGGCGGCGGCGGAAGCCGGCGTTGCGGTGCGCTTCGAGGGCGGTGGCTTCTTCGCGCAATTTCCGTACAAAGCGCATCAGAGCGTCGTCGCCTACGGATCGCCATTCGAGTACGTCAGTTTGGACGAAGCGCTCGAACGGCGGCCCGCACCCACGCCTGCCCTCTTCGTGGTGCTCGACCACATCACGGATCCGCATAACCTGGGCGCGATCATCCGGACCGCGGAAGCTGCGGGCGCGGACGCCCTCGTCTTACCGGAGCGGCGCAGCGCCGGCGTGAACGCCACCGTCCGTAAGGCCGCCGCCGGGGCCACGGCCTACCTGCCGATCGCGCGCGTCGCCAACGTCGCGCAAAGCCTTCGCCGCCTCAAAGAGGCGGGACTCTGGGTGGCCGGGGCCGATGTGGGTGGCGAGGCCCAGCGCTACGACCAGGCCGACCTGCGCGGGGACTTGGCCCTCGTCCTGGGAGCCGAAGGAGGCGGGATCTCCCCCGTGGTCCGCAAGGAGTGCGACCTGCTGCTCCGCATCCCCATGGCCGGGAAGGTTGCCTCGTTGAACGCCTCCGTCGCGGCGGCCGTGCTGCTTTACGAAACCAGGCGGCAACGGGACCAGGGGCCCTGAATCTGGGGGCTGCTTGTTGACGTCTTAGGGAGGACCTTCCTATACTTGCGTGGATGTGCCCGGTTCGACAAGCTCCGGCTTGCGATTTCGGCACGTCGTTCTTTCCTGAGGTGACAACGCATAATGGCGCTCACGCAGCCATCAGAGGGCACGCTCGATTATCATGAGCGGCCGGACGAAGATCTTGTCGCTATCGCTAAAGGTGGCGACAATCTTGCCATGGAGTTCTTGCTTAACAAGTACAAGAACTTCGTCCGCATCAAAGCGAAGAGCTACTTCCTAATTGGTGCGGATCGTGAAGACATCATCCAAGAAGGGATGATCGGTCTTTATAAAGCGGTTCGAGATTTCAAAGCCGACAAGCTCTCGAGCTTCCGGGCTTTTGCGGAACTGTGCAT
>JBOHTT010000333.1:0-11728 GCA_050733775.1 Vulcanimicrobiaceae bacterium | reverse complement strand
CGCGCGCAGCGCAATCTTCGCGCCGCTGGAGAA
The DNA here is from genome assembly GCA_050733775.1 of Vulcanimicrobiaceae bacterium. Classification (GTDB taxonomy): domain Bacteria; phylum Vulcanimicrobiota; class Vulcanimicrobiia; order Vulcanimicrobiales; family Vulcanimicrobiaceae; genus JAFAMS01. The sequence continues at coordinate 11,695 of JBOHTT010000333.1, read as the reverse complement.
CGTGCGGCTCGTCGTCGTCGACGAAGCGCACGAGAGCTCGTACCGGCAAGACCGCACGCCGCGCTACGATGCGCTCGAAATCGCGCGCGAGCGCATGCGCCTCGCCGGTGGCCTGCTCGTGCTCGGGACTGCGACGCCGCCACTCGGCGTGTATGCGCGCGCGCAGCGCGGCGAGATCGGGATGCTCGAGATGCGCGCCCGTGCGACCGACGCGCCGCTGCCGTCGGTGCGCGTGGTCGATATGACGGAGGAATTTTCGTTCGGCAACCGCCGCGCGTTCTCGAGCGCTCTCGTGGAAGCGATCGCGCAGCGCCTCGAGCGCGGCGAGAAGACGATTCTCTTCGTCAACCGGCGTGGCGCCGCAGCGTTCATCCTGTGCCGTGCGTGTGGCTTCGTCGCGAACTGCCCGCGGTGCACCACGTCGCTCGTCGTGCACCGCAGTGAAGGCTTGCTGCGCTGCCATCACTGCGACTTCCAGCAGCCGCTCCCCAACGTGTGTCCGCGTTGCAAGAACGCCGCATTTCGCGAGTTCGGGATTGGGACCGAACGCGTCGTGGAAGAAGTAGAACGTCTCTGGCCGGATGCGCGCGTGCACCGGATGGATTCCGACACCACGACGCGCGTCGGGGATCACGCGCGCATCCTGTCCGAGTTCGAGCGCGACGGCGACGTGCTCGTCGGCACGCAAATGGTCGCGAAAGGTCTCGATTTTCCGACCGTCACGCTTGCCGGCGTCGTCGCTGCCGATCTCGGCTTGCACGCGCCCGACTATGCCGCCGCCGAGCGAACCTTCGACTTGATCGCGCAAGTGTGCGGTCGCAGCGGACGCACCGGCCCAGGCGACGCCATCGTGCAAACGTACGCGCCCGAGCATCCGGCGATCGTATTTGCGGCACGGCACGATTTCGACGGCTTTGCACACGCGGAGCTCGAGCAGCGCAAAGCCGCGGAGTATCCGCCGTTCGTGCAATTGGCCTATCTCGCCGTCGCCGGCCGCTCGAAGGCGCGCGTCGAGAAGGCCGCCGACGGTTACGCGGCGATCCTCCGGCAAGCGCGCGCAGGCGAGATCGTTGGACCGGCGCCGCATCCGCTGCCGCGCCTCAACGACGAATGGCGTTGGCGCATTGCGGTCAAGGCGGGTAATCTGGACCGGGCACGCGAGGTGCTGCGAGAGCGGATTCTTCCGCTGGCTCGCGGCGATCGAGCCACGCGTGTGTGGATTTCGATTGAGAGTTGAGGCGTACGCGTGAAAAATGGGGTTGTACCTCCTGTGAATCCGTTGGATCCGTTTGGCGTCGGCAAGGCCACGCTCGACGTCTGGCAGGCGATGCTCAAGGAACCCGAGCGTCTGGCTGAGTCGCAGGCGCGCTTCGCCCAGCTGTGGGTCGAGATGTGGACGCGCACGGATGGGGAGGCCGTGGTTGCGCCGGAAGACGGCGATCGGCGCTTTGCCAATCCGGCGTGGTCGCAAAACGCCGCGCTCGATACCCTGAAGCAGGCGTACCTGCTCGTGACGCAGGCATTTCTCTCGGCGATCGACAGCACGGACGCCGACGAGAAGACGAAGCGTCGCGCAAAATTCTTTGCCAAGCAATTTTGCGACATGATGAGCCCCTCGAACATCGCGTACCTCAATCCGGACGTGATCGAGGAAACGCTGCGGACCGGCGGCGAGAATCTCGTGCGCGGCTGGAAGAACGCAGCACAAGATCTTACCGCGAACGAAGGCCGCGTCGCCCTCGTCGACACGAGTGCGTTCGAAGTCGGCAAGAACGTCGGCACGACACCCGGCAAAGTCGTGTACCGCAACGAGCTCATGGAGCTCATCCGCTACGACGCGACGACCGAGACCGTCTACGATCAGCCTCTCGTGATCGTCCCGCCCTGGATCAACAAATACTATATCCTCGATTTGCAGCCGAAGAATAGCTTCGTGCGGCACGCGACCGACGCGGGATTCCAAACCTTCATCGTTTCGTGGCGCAATCCGGACGCATCGATGGCCGACGTCACGATGCGCGACTACCTCGTCGACGGCGCGTTGCAAGCGGCCAAAGCGGCAGGCGAGATCGCGGGCACGCGCAACGTCACGATGAACGGCTACTGCATCGGCGGGACGTTGCTCGCAATGATGCTCGCGTATCTCGCGGCAAAGAAGCCGGCGGCCGGCGATCCGATCGTCGATGCCGCAACGTTCATGGCGTCGCTGGTCGATTTCCGCGAACCCGGCGAAATCGCCAACTTCCTCGGCGACGACGCGCTGCAATACATCGAGAAGAAGATGAGCGAGCGCGGCTATCTCGAGGGCCGCGAGATGGCCGACACCTTCAATATGCTGCGGTCCAACGACTTGATTTGGACGCCGGCCGTCAACCGCTATTTGCTCGGCAAAGATGCGCCCGCGTTCGATCTGCTCTACTGGAACAACGACGCAACGCGCATGCCTGCTGCGATGCACAGTTACTATCTACGGCATATGTATCTCAGTAACGAGCTCGTCAAGCCGGGCGCGCTCAGCATCGACGGCATCGGCCTCGACCTGCATAAGATTACCGTCCCGCTCTACATCGTCGCGACGCGCGAGGACCATATCGCGCCGTGGCGCTCGGTGTATGCGCTCACGCAGCTCGCCGCCGGCAAATCGGCCTTCCGGCTCGCGAACTCCGGACACATCGCCGGAGTCGTCAACCCGCCGGGCAACAAGAAAGCGCAGTACTGGTCGTCGGCTGCGACTCCGTCCGATCCGGAGGTCTGGCGTGAAGGCGCGGCGCTGCGCGAAGGCTCGTGGTGGCCGGATTGGTACGCGTGGCTCGGAAAATATTCCGGCGAACGCGTCGCGCCGCCCAAAGATAAACGCACGCCCCTCGGTAACGCGCCGGGGACGTACGTCTTAGAGAAGTAGTGCTACTTTTTCGCTGAGGCTTTCTTCGTCGTGCGCTTCGCGGTCTTTGCGGGCGCGGGTTGCGTTTGTGCAACCGCTGCGGCGGCGACGCGTTTTGCGAGACGCGACTTCTTGCGAGCCGCTTTGTTCTTGTGAACGATCCCGCGTTTTGCGGCTCGGTCGAACTCGGCCTCGACGCTCGAAGCGGTCGCTGCGTCGGCTCCCTGGGCGGCATTTTTGAAGATCGTCTTCAGGCGGGTCTTCAAATCGAGATTGCGCGCCCGCCGCTTGGCGCTCTGGCGGACCCACTTTTCCGCGGATTTGATATTAGGCACGTCGGCCACTATAACAAGAACGGCTGCAAGGCTCAAGCATAGTTGGAGAGCGGATCGGCCCGTGCGAGGATGAGGCGATAGCTCTCGTAGCGGCTGGCCGCAATTCGGCCTTCGCCGGCCGCCGCCCGGACGGCACAGCCGGGCTCGGTAAGGTGGGCGCAGTCGCGGAACCGGCACTGCGGCACCAGCGGCTCGAACTCGACGAAGGCTCCGGCAAGCTCCGCCGCCTGCACCTCGGCGAGCTCGAACGCGCCGACCCCGGGACTGTCGATGAGGAAGCCTCCGGGCAACCGCAGCAAGCGAGCAGCCGTCGTCGTCTGCTTGCCGCGCCCGAATCGCGATACCTCGCCGACCTCGGTGGCTCCACCGAGCGCGCGGAAGATCGAGCTTTTCCCGACCCCGGACTGTCCGACCAACAGCGCGTGCGCGTCGCCGAGCGCTGTGCGGAACGCGGCGACTCCTTCCCGCAACTTGGGCTGCATGAGGATGGCGGGATAACCGAGGCCACGGTAGAGCGTCGCAATCGCGTCGGCTTCGGCCGCCTCGACGAGATCGCTCTTCGTCAGGACGAGCAGGACCCGCCGTTCTTGCATCTCGGCAAACGCGACGAGCTGATCGATCATCGACAACCTTATCGGGGGATTAACCATTGCGGCGACGATCGCGACCGTATCCACGTTCGCAGCCATCGTCTTGGTGCGTCCGCCGGCGGTGCGCCGCTGGAGCGTAAAGGTGCGCTCGTGCACCCGATCGACGACGACCGTTCCGTCTTCGAGCGGCCGCACGTCGACGAGATCGCCGGGCGCGAGCATCGTTTGCATGCTCGAACCTTTACGCCGCAACGATGCGAGACGCGCCAATGTTTCATCTTCGCAAACGACCCATGCGCTGTTGCGGCCGACGCGCACCACGCGCGCGGGACGCGTGCTGCGCATGACCTCGTGACCGTTACGCGGAAGGTATCGTTCGCCTTGGATGCTTTCTCCCAGCTGGTGTTTCGTTTGGACGACCCGCGAATGCGCGAGGCCGTTCTCGATGCGTTGCAAGGACGAGGAAAACCGGCCGGCGTTCGAGGCTGCGACGTGAATGTGGAGACGCTGACGGTCACCTTTGACGCAAACATTACGCCGCCGGACCTGATTCGCCATTTGATCGCGATCGAAAGCGGCCGTTTCGCAGCGCCGCCGCGGTGCCGCGTCAACGGCCTGGACGATGCCGCGCTGGCGCGGTTGGTAGCCGAAGCAACCGGCGACCCCGAGCTGGACGAGAACCGCATACTCGAGCATCTCGTTCCGGAGCTTGCCGAGCGATGAGCGCGTTTTTCACGTCGCCGCTCTCGCTGCTGCCGGTCGGGGTCCTGGACGTCGCCGACATCGTCGTCACCGCCGTCCTCATTTATTACTTCCTGTTACTCATTCGGGGCACGCGGGCCGTGCAGATCATGGTCGGCCTGTTCGTGCTCGTCGTCTTGCTGGCGGCCGCAAAGGTCTTGCACCTCTTACTGCTTGGGACGGTCATGCAGTATGTCGTCATAGCGATTGCGGTGACGCTGCCGATCGTCTTCCAGCCGGAGCTCAGGCGCGCGCTCGAACAGATCGGCCGCGGCGGTTTCCTGACGGCGCTCGCTCCGGCCGACGAGGCCGTCCGCAATGAAGAAGTCATGGCGATGCTCGCCTCGGCCGGCATGATGCTTGCAGCATCGCGCACCGGCGCGCTGGTCGCGATCGAGCAAGCCACGGGTCTGGAAGAAATCGTCGAGACGGGGACGCGGCTGGATGCCGTCGTCTCCCTGGATTTGCTCGTAAGCATTTTCGCGCACTCGAGCTCGCTCCACGACGGCGCGGTGATCCTTCGTCACGGCCGCCTCGCCGCCGCACGATGTTTCTTGCCGCTTTCCGAAAGCGTCACGGATCGTCACCTCGGGACGCGCCATCGCGCGGCGCTCGGACTGTCGGAGCAGACCGACGCGGTCGTGCTCGTCATTTCCGAACAAACCGGGGCGATCTCGATTGCGCGCGGTGGACGCCTTTCGCGCGAGATCGCGGATGAAGAACGGTTGCGGCGCGTGCTGCTCGCTTGCACGCGCCCGGCGCGCGTGCGGCGCCAGGCCGCGCCCGGTTTGCTCGCAAAGATGAGGACCCGCATTCCACGTGTTTCAAGCGTTACGCCAAAACTTCGGACTTAAGCTCTTCAGTCTCGCACTTGCCATCGGCGGTTGGGCGTATTTTCGCTTTCTTGCGGCGCCGTCGATCACATCGCCGTTCGACGATCGTCTTGCGGTGCCGATCGGTCGCAACGCGAGCGGCGTCGCGCAGCACGTGTTCCCCCTCAGCGTTTCGTATGCGGGCAACGCCGGTTCGCTCGTCGTCGACAAACTCGACGTGTCGCCGCCCGACGTTTCTGTCAACGGCGCGCTTTCGGATCTGCGGCGCATCCGTGCGATTCGCGTAGAGGTACCCGTACCGACTGAGGCGTCGACGTACGACGCAATGGTGCAGCCGCAACTGGTCGCACCCGGCGTCGATCCGAGATCGCTCGAGATAACGCCCAATCTCGTGCGCGTTCGCGTCAGCTTCATCCGAGCCGGGACGTGAGCCGCCTTTTCGGCACCGACGGCATTCGCGGCGTTGCCAACCGCGATCTGACGCCGGAGCTTGCGTTCGAAGTCGGCCGCGCGGCCGCGGCAGTTCTGGCGCGCAAGGTCGACATCATGCAGCCGGTCGTCGTCGGGCGCGACACGCGCGTTTCCGGCACCATGCTCGAAGCTGCGATCGTTGCCGGCATCACCTCAACGGGCCGCAACGTGATCGTGCTCGGCGTTATTCCTACGCCGGGCGTCGCCCGAATTACGACAGCGATCGACGCGGCGGCCGGCGTGATGATCAGCGCATCGCACAATCCGATCGAGGACAACGGTATCAAGATCTTCGGCCCAGACGGTTTCAAGCTGACCGATGCCGAGGAAGACGAAATTCAGCAGTCGATCGGCTCGACCTCGCTTCCGCGACCGACGCATCTCGACGTCGGTATGGTGAGCACGAGCCGGGGCCTGGCCGATCGCTATCTTTTCGCGCTCGTCGAAGCGTCGGCGGAGCTGCAGGGCTTCACGGTCGTGATCGACGCTGCATTTGGTGCGGCCTTCGAAATCGGTCCGCACGTCTTCCAACGCTTGGGCGCGCGCGTCATCGCGATCAATGCGGAAAACGACGGCTCGCGGATCAACGTTGACTGCGGTGCAACGAATCTCGAGCCGTTGCGTGCAGCAGTCGAAGCCGAACGCGCGAGACAAGGCCGCCGAAGCGCCGTCGTCGGCGTCGCGTTTGACGGCGACGCCGATCGTGCCATGTTCGTTGACGAGACCGGCATGACGCTGACCGGCGATCATACGATGCTCGTGCTCGCGCGCGAAATGCAAGCCAAAAACGAGCTGCCGGGTGCAACCGTCGTCGGCACCGTAATGAGCAATGCCGGTTTGGAACGCGCGCTCGCGCGCGATGGTATCGGCCTCGAACGCGCAGCAGTCGGCGATCGTTACGTGCTCGAACGCATGCGCGCTTCAAGTTTTCGTCTCGGCGGCGAACAGTCAGGACACATCATCGATCTGTCGCGAAACACGACCGGCGATGGGTTGCTCACCGCCGTGATGTTGTTCTCAGCGGCTGCGCGCGCCGGCAACCGGCTGCACGATCTCGCCGCCGACCTCGTCGAGTACCCGCAGACGCTCGTAAACGTACGGGTCGAGGGCCCGAAAGACGAGATCGTCAAGCGAGCGAGCGTGATTGAGGCTGTCGAGCGTGCGGAACGTGAGCTTGGTGGCGAAGGCCGGATTCTCGTCCGTCCGTCGGGGACCGAGCCGCTCGTCCGCATTATGCTTGAGGGTCCGGATCATCCAACGATCGATCGACTGGCAGCCGACATTGCGAAAGCCGTCCAGGCCGCTTCGGTCGCTTAGCCGCCCAGGGGAGGAGGGAGCGTGAGCAAGGGCTAACCGGGCCCAACGATCCCTTTTCAAAAGGGTGCTCTTACAGCTGAGTCCGGGTCAGGGTGACCCGGAGCGGGGGAGACCCGGCAGGGGTGAACGCGCCGGTCGGCGCGGGGGCAATCTTTCAGCCCTAACCCGACAACTAACCCCGTAAGCGTCTCGAAAGAAGGAGCGTTTTTGCGTTTTCTCGCGACGGGTGTTGTCGCGCTGGTAATCTCAGCGCTGTGTTGCGGCGTTAGCGACGCCCAAACATACACGGTCTCTCCCGGCGATACGGTAACGTCGATCGCCAGGGCCCACGATATTTCGGTTGCCGAGCTCGCTCGACTCAATCAGCTCGAAGGTACGGATCTGCGTCCGGGGACCGTCCTGGTTCTCGATGCCCAGTCTGCTCACGTCCTGGATCCAGCCGAAGCAGCGGCCGCGCGCGACCGCGCGCTGGCGGCGGAAGCGGCGTTCGTCCCGAAAGAAGAAGGCACCGACCTCGCCTTTTGGGCGCCGGGCGCGAGCGACGGCAAAATCGCGGCCGACAAATCGGCACTGCGGCGTCTGGCCGAAGGAATCGCCAACCGTACGTCGCTGATCGCGGTGCGGCTCACGAAGAGCGCGATGCGTTTCTTAGGCGTCCCGTACGTTTTCGGCGGGACGACGACGCGCGGTTTCGATTGCTCCGGTTACGTGCAGCACGTCTTTGCGATGCTCGGCATCCATCTGCCGCGCACAGCCGACGCGCAATATGAAGTGGGGCACAAGGTCAAAAAGATTGAGCCGGGGGATTTGGTATTCTTCCAAACCTACACGGCGGGCCCGTCCCACGTGGGGATCTATCTCGGCCAAGGTCGCTTCGTTCACAGTTCGAGCAGCCATGGCGTCGAAGTGAGCGAGCTGCACGATGCATACTGGTCCGCGCGTTACTTGGGAGCAAAGCGAATCCTCGTCGCGTCGAGAAACTGACGAACCGGCACGAGCGGCTACCGCCTACGTTGTGTGGCCGCTTGCCTTTTTTGAGCTCTTTCGCGGAGCGCAAACGAGTCTCTGGTATCGTGCGCATTTGCGACAAGCCGCCGTGTTGGGAGCGCTTTGCTCCGCGGTGTTCCTCGTCGCGCTCGCGCTCCCGCTCGGCATCGTCCTAGCCCTCGCGGGTCCGGGTGACGGACCCACGATCGCGATTTACGTCGTCGCGATGGTCCTGGACGTGGTCGTCTTGGCTGCAGCGGCCTGCGTATCGATTTGGTGCGCGCTGCGCGCATCGCGCGGCGAATTGTTCATGATACCGATCGTCACGCCGCTCAGCGAGCGTCTGTTCGCGCGCCGCCGCGGACGGTAGTATCGGCGAGCAGCTGGCTACGGATTTGGTGGAAAACGAACGCTTCCGACGGAGGACTTCTATGAGTAAGAGCCAGGTTCTGGCTTCGCTTCTCGGTGCCATCATACTGTCGGCAATTCCGATGGCAGCACGTGCCGACGCCTATATCCATATACCGCGTGACCTGCGCCTGGTGACTCCGTCCGGGGCCTGCCCCAACGCCGGCCAGCAAGGAGTCCAAACCCTGCACTGCAGGGTGCTTCGAGGGAAGAGCGTCCCGATATCCTATGAGGTCCACCGTCAAATATGCACGATTTATCTGCACAATAGAGGCGACACATTCGCGGGCGATACATGGCGTGCGAATACGCACGGCCCCTGTCAAATCGATCAGGTCGGCTCGAATACCTTCCGTCTTCGGATCTAGCCATAACTGCAACTCGGGTACACGTGCCTGGCCCCTGCATGTTCTAAAAGTACGGCGCCAATCTCAGCGAAGTTCTTCTCGGCTTGTGAAATTCCATAACAATCGGGCGCAAAGAAGCCATGTTGTACTGATACGCGATCCAGCTGCGTTCTAGCTCGTCAAAATCCATACGAGTTACAACCGAGGCTGCGGGCATTTCGTTGCCGCCGAGAACTGAGGAAGGGACTCGCGCGCGTCAACTTCCATGCGCTGCGCCATAGCTTCGCAACGCTCACGTTTGCGGGCAACGACCTGAAGCATACTTCGGTGGCTTTGGAGCATGCAGGAGTCGGAATCACCGGCCGCATCTACGCGCACGTCACCGAAGCGGTCCAAGAGGAAGCCGCGGCCAAGCTCGACAACCTCCTCGGCCGCCGTGACGATGCGACTGCCCAAAAACTGCCCAATTCCGGTTCGGCCGGATAATAGCAAAAGAGGCAAGCACGAAAAACCTAGCTATATCAAGGTTCTAGCGGCTCGATGGGGCGTAGCCAAGTTGGTAAGGCACCAGACTTTGACTCTGGCATGCGTTGGTTCGAATCCAGCCGCCCCAGTTTCCAAAAAGGGGCCTCATTCCCCGACACGAAGCGCGAGGACCTGATGCACATCGACGATCTCAACATCCACCTCCGCAGTGCCGACGACGAGACGCAGGTCTTCGAGCTCCAGGGCAGTCTCGATATCGCAACCTCGCCAACGGTACGAGCTGCTCTCCTCGACGCTGCGGAACGCGGACAGCATCGTCTGGTCGTCGATCTCTCGAGGCTCGATTTCATCGACTCGACGGGACTCGGCGCTTTGATCGGCAGCCAACGCCGTGCGAAGGAAAACAGCGGCGAGGTGCGCTTGGTGGCTCGCGAGGGTCAGATCTTGCGTCTGCTGCGGATTACCGGATTATTGACGGTCTTCGCCGTCTATCGCACGCTCGAAGACGCGCTCGCCAACTCTGCCCGCATCGAAGGTTTGTAAGCCGCGTACGACTCGTCGAGCACTTCGATGATGTGCTTGACGGCGATGTCTTTGCCCGCCGCTCGCAAAGCTGCAGCCATTTGCATCGCGCATCCGGGGTTCGCCGTCACGACCATCTCGGGTGCCACGCTCGCGATGTTTGCTGCCTTGCGGTCGCCGAGCCGTTTCGCCATTTCCGGCTGCGTCAAATTGTAGATTCCCGCGCTCCCGCAGCACAGCGAGCTTTCCGGCATTTCCCGTACGCGCAGTCCCGGAATTTTCGCGAGCAGCCGCCGCGGTGGGGCCGTGATGCGCTGTGCGTGCGCGAGATGGCACGCGTCTTGATACGTTACGGTCCGCTCGAGGGGGCCGAGGTGTTCGGATATCCCGATTTCGTCGAGCCATTGCGTCACGTCGCGGACGCGGGCTGAGAACGCCGCGGCGCGCTCCCGCCACTCGGCATCGTCCGCAAAGAGGTGTCCGTACTCTTTGAGCGCCGAGCCGCAGCCCGCCGCATTCACGACGTAGACGTCGGCGCCGGATTGCTCGAAAGCGACGATATTGCGTTTTGCGAGCTCGCGACCACGTTCCATCTCACCGGCATGCACGTTGATCGCCCCGCAGCAGCCTTGCGAGCGCGGTGCGACGACGTCGCATCCTGCTTTTTGCAGAACCCGCACCGTCGCTTCATCGACGTTCGCGAACGCGACGTGCATGACGCAGCCGGCGTGCATGAAAACCGTTGCCTTGCGCTTACCTTCAGCCGGCCAATGCTGGTCTTGCGGAATGAAGAAACGATCGGAAATACGCGGCGCGATCTGCTCGGCGTCTTCCAAGCCGAAGAGCCGCAGCAACCCGATGCGTCGCGCGAGCGCTTGCAAACCCGTGCGTTGGGCGAAGCGTACGAACACCGCGACGAACCGCAGGAATCCCATGTTCGCAAAAAGCGGTCCAAGCAAAAACGCGCGCAACATCCGAACGTGCCATGGTTGACGGGTAGCGGTGGCGCGCTGCACCTGCGTGCGCGCGGGCTCCAGAAGCCGTCCATAGGCGACGCCCGAAGGGCACACGGCTTCGCAGGCTCGGCAGTCCAAACACTCCGACATTTGATGGACGAAGCCGGGACTGGTGACGTCGAGACGTCCTTCCGAAACGGCTTTGATGAGCGCGATGCGGCCGCGAGGTCCCGACGTTTCGACGAGCGTCTCGACGTAGGTAGGGCACGTCGGCAAACACAAACCGCAACGTACGCAGCGGTTAAAGACGTCGGCGGGCGGAACGTCCGCTCCGCTGAATCCCTGTGGCTCCGTCACGCTGAACCTATAGCGTGAATGCGTCGACGCCGCCTGCGTCCGGAAAGATTTTGCCGGGATTCATGATGCCGAGCGGATCGAGAGCTGCCTTGATCGCCTTCATGACGCGCAGGGCTTCCGGGCCGACGTCCATCTCCATGAACTGCTTTTTGAGCAACCCGATTCCGTGCTCGCCGGAGAGCGTGCCGCCGAGAGCAACCGCCGCTTCGAAAATTTCACGCGCGGCCTCACGCACGCGCTTCATCTCTTCGGGTTCGCTACGATCGCAGAGAATATTGGGGTGCAGATTTCCGTCGCCGGCGTGACCGAACACCGGAATGAGCAGCGCGCGCCGCTCGGCGATCTCTCGCACCTTTTCAATCATCGCCGGAATGGCGCTACGCGGAATCGAGATATCTTCGCCGAGCTTATGGGGTCGTTTTCGGAGTAGCGCCGGCGCAACAGCGCGCCGCGCCGCCCATAGC
>JBOHTT010000332.1:0-3548 GCA_050733775.1 Vulcanimicrobiaceae bacterium | reverse complement strand
ACGCGGCCCCGCGAAGTCAATGCGGTACCGTGGCAAACCGCCGCCGTGATGCTCGGGGAGCACTTTCCGCGCATTACGGATGCCGTTCTCTCGCGAACATCGCGCATCGCCGGCACGCAAAGCGTTGCGCACCCTCCTGATGTCATGGTGAGCGGAGGCGCGCAAAGCGCGCCGGAGTCGAACCACAGCGACGATGTTCCTGGCGAAAGCGATGCCGGCACACTCGAATCCGTCCTCGAACCCCATGCGCGCAAGATGGAACGCTCGGGCTTGCGCATGGCGTTCGTCGAGGGCTTGCTGGAACCCGGAGCGCAGCTCGAGCTCGGCGAGGTTGCGATGCGCTGGGCGGGGATGCCGAACAAACACGAACGCGCGCTGACGCTCGAAGTGCTGCGGGCGCTCGAGAGCGCGGGCTATCTCGAAGCGTCAGGCGACGAAACGTGGACGGTCAGCGGAAAACGCTGAAGGATCTCGTAGCGCGTCGTTTTCTCCGCCGGCAGCGATTCGTATAAGACGATCGCATCGACCTGCAGCGCGCACGGCGCGAGCGCGACGTGCGGTAGCGGCATCGGATCGCGCATGCGCGCGAGCGTGACGTGCAGCACCGGCTTCTTCTCATCGAGCGTCGCGAATTCGCGGCAAGCCGTACGAACGGCGCCCGCAAGGCGTTCGAAGCCCGCGTCGGCACGATGTGCGCCCGCCCACGCAATCCGCGCGCGACGCTCGTTCGGAAAAGCGCCGAGCGTATCGAAGCGTGCCTGAAACGGCTGGCTCTTCTGCGCCGCGTCATAGAGCGCCGCGCTCAGAGGTTCGATTCGTTCTTCTTCGACGCCGCCCAAAAACGCGAGCGTCAGGTGCAGCTTGTCGGAAAGCTCGAACTTGCCGTTCAGTCCGGCAGCTTCGAGCGCTCGCGCTGCGTTCTACATCGCGCGACGCACCGCATCGTCGAGCGCGATGCCGACGAAAAGGCGGCGCTTACCAGTAGACGGTGTCGAGGGATTCGGTATCCTTGAACTTTCCGAAGAGCGCTGGATCTTGCTTAAAGTGTTCTTTGAGTCCGGCGATGCGCGTCGCGTCGAGCGGATGGTTGCGAAGCCAGAAGTTCTCGCCCGGTCCGTACTCGCGCGTCATCTTCTCGAAGAACCAAACCATGCCCCAAGGATTGTAGATGCCGCTCTGCGCGACGATCTCGGAGCCGACCATGTCGGCCTGCGATTCGATATGCCGCGACACGTTCGCGTCGACGCTTGCGATCGCCATGTTGCTGGCATAGTCCGACGCATTCGATGCGAGGATGCCGCCGACGCCCGGCACAATGATGCTCGTCAAAATGGAACCAACCGTCGCGATGATGCCCATCGTTTGCAGCTTCGCCATGCGCTTCGCGACGTGGTGCTCGATCATGTGGCCGGATTCGTGTGCGAGCACGCCGGCGAGCTCGTCGCGATTGGACGCCATGCGCAAGAGCGGCTCGTTGACGTAAATGAAGCCGCCCGGCACGGAAAACGCGTTGGCCGAATCGCCCTTGACGATGTAGAAGCGAACCGGGTACTCGTACCGCTTTCCGACGGTAGCGGAGATGACCGAGCCGACTTCATTAAGATGCTCGTAGAACGGCGAGTCGAAGAGCAGATCGCCGGAGTCTCGCAGGTCATCAAAGACGGACTCTCCGACTGCCTTCTCGTCTAATGCGGCAGCGGGCCGCATCGCGGCTAATTGCGCCGCGCCGGCCGTGCATGCTAGGCATCCCAGAAAGGTCGAACGTTGCATCCTGTGTCCTTGCGGGCTTCACTGATTCTCTGTGCGATGGCCGTATCCATCGCCGCGGCCTTCGGCTTTCATCGGGCCGGCGCGGCGCCGGATACGTTCGCGCCGCCGCTCGCCCGCCTCAACGGGATGCACCGCTTACCGTCGCTGGATGCCGCGGCGCGCCTGCGGATCGAAATCGAGCTTCAGCCCAGAGACACGTCGATCGACAATCTTGCGCTAGCAATCGGCGATCCGTCGACCCAGCAGTTCCACGCGTTTATGTCGCGGGAAGCTTTTGTCGAGCGCTTCGGACGCTCGCAAGCGGAAGTCGATCGGCTCGCGCAGTGGTTGCGCGCGAGCGGCGCGCGCGATGTCTACGTCTCGAGCAATCGTCTCGTCGTCGGCGGCGAGCTGACAATCGCTGAAGCGGAGCGCGCGTTCCACACCAAATACGCGACGTTCGAAAACGGGCCACGCGTTGCGGTTGCGCCGACGACGCCGCTGACGCTTCCGGTCGGCGACGTTCGCATGGTGCACGGCGCGGTTACCGGCTTCACCCCGCGCTTTGCCGACGCAGTCGAAACCGGTGCAAACACCGGCGCACAGTCCGATTTTCGCGGTGAATGGTATCCGCCGGAGCGTTTCGCCGAATCGTACGACGCGCTCGACGGCGATGGCGCGCATCTCGTTCTGATCGAGGATGCGGCCGACAGAGCCGACCCTGCCGACGTCGCGCTTTTCACCACGGCAAAAGGCGCACCCAAAGGCGCAAGCGCGCAAAACGTGCACGTCAACGTCGTCATCGACAAACCACAAGAGACGGCTGTGTGCGATCGGGACGATCGTGGCCAAGAGGCAACGCTCGATATCGACGCCGTTCTCACGATCGCGCCGAAAGCGCATCTCGACGTGCGCTACGACGACATCTGCACGCCCGGCAACGATGGTTCGCTCGCGCTGCAGCGCGCCATCGACGATCCGAACACGAATGAGATCGTCTTCCCGTTCGCGCTTGCGCCGGTGCTCGGCGAAAGCGTCGCAAAAGATTTTGGTCCGATACCAGTTCCGTATCTAGAAGCGGCGATCGTTGGAATTCAGGTTCTCGTTCCGTCCGGCGACGACGGCCAATACGGCACGCGTCTACCCGGACAAGATCGTCCGGCGGTCACGTATCCGTGCGTGCTCTCCGTCGTCATTTGTGTCGGCGGAACGCAGCTCGGCGAACGCCGCACCGGCGGTCCGCTCGATGAAGGGCCGTGGAACGACGCCGCCAACGCCGGCGGCGGCGGATTTTCGACCGAGCCGCGCCCCTCGTGGCAGAACGCGAAGAGCGATTTCGAGTTCGGGCCGGAGTCGGTGAAGACGCGCATCGTTCCGGACATCTCAGCCGACGCATCCGGCCATCTTTTAATTTACTGGCACAAGTACGCAAGCGGCGGCATCGGTGGAACGAGCGAGAGCGTGTCGATCGCCGGCGCGCAAATCGCCGCGATCAATGCGAAAGCCATCGCGAAGCGCCGGTTGCTCGTGCCTGCGGATTTGTATCGTCTCGCTGCGGAAGCACCGCAGGCGTTTCACGACGTCGTGCGCGACAACGATCGCGGGTATCGCGACAATAACCTACGCAAACCGGTAAAGCCGCTGCCGCTCAAATATAAGGGCGTCATCCCGACGCCCGCGCCGATCGTCTATGGCTGCCCGGAAGTGACGCCGCGCGGCTGCGAAGTCAAACGCGGATTTGACGCGGTGACCGGGATCGGTTCGCTTCTGGCCAAACCCGCGCTCAAAGCCCTCGGCCC
>JBOHTT010000331.1:0-4178 GCA_050733775.1 Vulcanimicrobiaceae bacterium | reverse complement strand
GTCGCCGGAGTCGATTCAGGACGCGCGCGGGCTCATCGACCCGCACAAAGCGTGGGCCGTCATGATGAGCAACGAAAAGCCGGGCGGGCACGGCGAACGTTCCGTCGCCGTCGGCGTCCTCGACATGGCACTGTGGGATGCGATATCGAAAGCGGAAGGCGTCCCGCTCTGGAAGCTGCTCGCCGACCGGTATCGTGGCGGAAATGCCGATGCGGAGGCCTGGGTGTACGCTGCGGGCGGCTACTATTATCCGGGCAAAGACGACACGCAGCTCAAAGAGGAGCTGCGCGGTTATCTCGATCTCGGCTACGACACGGTGAAGATGAAGATCGGGGGCGCGCCGCTCGATGAAGATCTGCGCCGAATAGATGCGGCGCTCGAGGTCGTCGGCGAGGGACGGCGCCTCTGCGTCGACGCGAACGGGCGATTCGATTTTACAGAAGCGGTCGCGTACGCCGATGCGCTGTCGCCTCTCGGCCTGCGTTGGTACGAGGAACCGCTCGACCCGCTCGATTTCCGCACGCATGCCGAGCTGACGGCGAAATATCCGGGACCGATTGCCACGGGCGAAAATCTCTTCTCGATGCAGGACGCGCGCAATCTCATTCGACACGGCGGATTGCGCGCAGACCGCGACGTGCTGCAGTTCGATCCCGCGCTGTCGTATGGGCTGGTCGAGTATCTGCGCACGCTCGCGATGCTGGAGGAGCACGGCTGGTCGGCGCGCCGCTGCGTGCCGCACGGGGGCCATCAGTTTGCGCTCAACATCGCGGTGGGGCTGGGGCTCGGGGGCAACGAGTCGTACCCGCAAGTCTTCGCCCCGTTCGGCGGCTTCGCCGAGGACTGTCCGGTGCGGGACGGCCGGGTGCATTTGCCGGACAGCCCGGGAATCGGATTCGAGCGCAAGAACGGTCTCTACCGGCTGCTAACCCGCCTCTTGAGCTAGCTCAGGTTGGCGCCAGGTGCGGCCGGGAAAGTGAACACCATGAGCCGCGCGTTCATGAAAGAGCTTGAAGACGCTCCCGAGCCCAAACTTGTTACTTCGCAGCGTCCGCGTCCGATGACGCCTGCCGCATTTCGCGCGCTCGAAGCCGCGCTGGCGGCCGAGAAAGATGAAGAGCGCAGCCGCGCCTTGCGCGATGAGCTCGACGATGCGGTGATCGTCAATCCCCCCGAGGATCGAAGCGTCGTCGCATTCGGCGCGCACGTCGCCGTGACCGGCGACGACGGCAAGGAACAGCGGTTCACGATCGTCGGCGAGCACGAGATGGACGTCGCGAAAGGCAGAATCACCGATGCGTCGCCACTCGGCATCGCGCTCGTCGGCGCGCGCGTCGGAGATCGCGTCATGTGGAAGCGCCCCGTCGGCAACGTTCAGCTCACGATCAACTCGATTCGTTACGACTGATCGCCATGCAGCGCGACGACAACATCGAGACGCCGCAAGCAACTGACGACCAACTCGTGCAAACGCTGCGAGGCGTCGTCTATCCGGCGACGCGCGACGACCTTGCAACGTATGCCGAAGAGCGAGGCGTGTCGACGGAAATGCAAGCCCGCATTGCCAACCTGCCGTCGCAACAATTCGAAAACGAGGCACAGGTTCGCGCGGCCTGGGCGCAGATGACGCCGGACACCCAACGAAGCGACGAAGCGACGCACTAAAGGAGCACGCGCATCCGCAACAAACCGTTCGCGGCGGAGAGGTGGCAGAGCGGTTGAATGCAGCGGTCTTGAAAACCGCCAGACCGGCAACGGTCTCGAGAGTTCGAATCTCTCCCTCTCCGAATTGTCATCCCGAGCGTAGCGCTTCGTAGAAGCGCGTAGTCGAGGGACAGAGCCAAAGTACATAGGCCACTATACTCGTGGCCTAATTGCATTTTCGCTGTCCCTCGACTACGCAACGCTTCGCTTTGCTACGCTCGGGATGACAAGCGGGGGTGCGCTACGCTCGGGATGACATGCGTTTTAGACGATCGCGAATTGCGGTTCCGATGCCGCCTTCCGGCGGCGCAACGATGACGATCGTTTGCGCGCTGCGAGCATCTGCTTCACGCAGGCGCTCGTAGAGCTCGCGCGCGAACGCTTCGACGCCGCGTTCCGGTGCGAGCAGCTCGACACGCTCACCGCTTGTTTCCAGCGCGCGCACGCGCTCTTTCGCGGATTCGAGCTCATCGAATAATTCGACGCGGGCGAGCGGCGCGTAGTGAGACGGCATACTTCCCGGCACGCGAATCTCGGTGCCGCCCATGCGCACGGGTGCGCGCAATGCTTCTTCCAGCTGTTCGCGCGTGATGCCACCGGGCCGCAATATCGCGGGCTCGCCGCTGACGAGACTGACGATCGTCGACTCGATGCCGACGGTCGTCGGGCCGCCGTCGACGATCAGATCGACCGCATCCCCGAAATCGGCGACGACGTGCTCCGCGCGGGTTGCGCTGACGGCGCCGAAGCGATTCGCAGACGGGGCGATCACGCCGATGCCCGCGCGTCGCAAAATATCGTGCCCCACGCGATCCGACGGTACGCGAATGGCCACGGTATCTTGCCCGCCCGTAACGACATCGCTTGCGCGCTTGCTGCGCGGCAGTACGAGCGTCAGCGGGCCCGGCCAAAAGCGTTCCGAGAGCAATCGCGCGGCATATGGAATTTCTGCCACCCACTCATCCATCTGTGCGGAAAGCGCGAGATGCACGATCACCGGATGGCCGAACGGCCGTCCTTTGATCGCGAAGACGCGCCGCACCGCTTCATAATGCTCTGCGTTTGCGCAGAGGCCGTACACCGTCTCGGTCGGAAACGCAACGACGCCGCCGTCGCGCAAGAGCTGCGCGGCGCGGGCGATCGTTTCGGGGTTAGCGGGTGACGAGCGCGTCGGCTGCGATGCGGTCAAAGCCAGCATACGGCACGAGCGCATCGGGAATGCGCACGGAGCCGTCGGCTTGTTGGAAGTTCTCGAGTATTGCGAGCAGCGTGCGGCCGACGGCAAGCCCCGAGCCGTTGAGCGTGTACACAAATTCCGGCCGCGACTTCGGATCGCGCCGGAAACGAATGTTCGCGCGTCGTGCTTGAAAATCGGTGCACAACGAGCACGAGCTGATTTCGCGATACGTCTCTTGCGACGGAATCCAGACTTCGAGATCGTACGTCTTCGCCGAATTGAACCCGGTGTCGCCGGCGCACAGCAGCACGACGCGGTGCGGCAGCTCGAGCGCGCGCAAGAGCGATTCCGCGTCCGACGTCAGCCGTTCGAGATTGTCCAAACCCTGTTCCGGCGTGCACAACCGAACGAGCTCGACTTTTTCGAATTGGTGCAGACGCATCATCCCGCGCGTATCTTTGCCGGCGGCCCCCGCTTCTTTGCGGAAGCACGGCGAGTACGCGGTGTATGCGAGCGGGAGCTGTTCGGCGGGCAAGATTTCCTCGCTCCGCAGCGCCGTCAGCGGCACTTCGGCCGTCGGAATCAAGAACATGTCGCGCTCGGTGTCGGTAAACATCGCATCGGCGAATTTTGAAAGCTGGCCCGTCGCCCACATCGTCTTGCGCGAGACCAAGAACGGCGGCGCAACTTCGGTATAGCCCGCGCTGCCGGCGAGATCCAAAAAGAAATTGACGATCGCGCGCGACAGCCGCGCACCTTGGCCGCTGAGGAGCGTAAAACGGCTTCCGGAAAGTTTCGCCGCGCGTTCGAAATCGAGAACGCCGAGCGCTTCACCGATTTCCCAGTGCGGCTTCGGCGCAAAGTCGAACGCCGGGTGCGACCCCCAGCGCCGTACTTCGATGTTGTTGTCGGCGCCCGCGCCATCGGGAATGCTTGGATCCGGAAGATTCGGAACGTCCGCGAGCAGCTCGTTCAGCCGCTCTTCAATTTCCGGCGCGCGTCCCGACGCTTGCTCGATGCGCTGATCGAGCGCCGCAATTTCAGGGCGCAGTCGCGCCGCCTCGGCCGCGCGATCCTCGGCATGCGAAATACGCTGCGTAAGCGCGTTCTTTTCAGCGCGCAGCCGTTCGACGTCCGTGAGTGCAGCCCGCCGCTCCGCATCGAGGGCGAGCACGCGATCGACGAACGATGCGTCGCCCTTCCGTGCCGCAGATCGGCGGACACCTTCCGGAACGCGCCGGAAAAGACCGATATCGAGCAGAACGGGCACGATAAGCGCTCCTCAGATGCACTCCTA
>JBOHTT010000330.1:0-4532 GCA_050733775.1 Vulcanimicrobiaceae bacterium | reverse complement strand
TGCCTAGCGCGACCATCATTTTGAAGCCGACGTCGAGGCAGCGTTCGTCGATGTCGAAGCGCGCCGAGTGGTGCGGGAACGACGTGCGTTCGTCGCCGCGCGCGCCGACGATGAAGTACGCGCCTTGGCGCTGCTCCTGCATGAAGGACATGTCTTCGGCCCAGCTGACGATCTCGTGGGGGTAGACGACGTTGTCCGCCCCGAGGACGTGATTTCCGACCTCGCACACGATCTCGTTCATGGCAGCGTCGTTGACTGTCGGGGGATAGCTCCAGCGATACTCCATCGAGGCTTCGACGCGCAGCGCCTGCGCGACGCCCTTTGCGACGCGCTCGATGCGCTCGGGCATGCTCTTGCGAATCTCGGGATCGAAGGTGCGCACCGTACCGCGCAGCATCGCTTCGTCCGGAATGACGTTGAACGTCGTGCCCGCTTCGATGTGGCCGACCGTGACCACGACCGGATCTTTCGGCGCGATTTCGCGGCTCACGAGCGTTTGCACCATCGTAATGAAGTACCCGGCCGCGGCAACGGGATCGTGCGTCGTCTGCGGCATGCCGCCATGGCCGCCTTTGCCGCGAATATGCAGCGTGAACTCATCCGCGGACGCAAAGAACGCGCCGTCGCGCACGCCGATTTTCCCGACGTCGAGGCCGGTATATAGGTGCAGTGCGAACGTGCGATCGACGTGGGGATTTTCGAGCGCACCGTCTTCGATCATCAGCTTGTTGCCGGCGAGGCCTTCTTCACCGGGCTGAAAGCAAAACACCAGCGTGCCGGGGACGTCGCTGCGGCGCTCCGCAAGCTCTTTTGCCGCGGCGAGCAAAATCGACATGTGGCCGTCGTGTCCGCAGGCGTGCATCTTGCCGGCGTTCTGCGAGCGATACGATTCCTGGCCGAGCTCTTGCACCGGTAGACCATCCATGTCGGCGCGCAGGAGCGTCACGGGCCCTGGCTTTCCGCCGCGCAGCGTTCCGAGAATGCCGGTTTTCCCGATCCCGGTGCGCAGATCGTCGAGACGCAAACCGCGAAGCTGCTCCGTGATAAACACGGCTGTCTCGCGCTCCTCGAGGGAAAGCTCTGGGTGCATGTGGAGATGGCGACGGACCCGGACCAGCTCGTCCGAGACTTGTGGACGGTCGAGAAGCATGGTCCGCCGTTCGTACCCCGCTCTCGGGGAGCCTACCGGGGGCCGGGGAGTGCTCAGCGAAGGACCGCTGCGATGAGGACCTCCGCAACCGCGGCGACGCATTTCGAGCGGTTCGGCCTATCGGACGAGCAGTTGATCGCGATCCTGCGCAACATGTTGCTGCAGCGCACCGTAGACAACCGCGGCTTTCAACTCAATCGCCAAGGTAAGGTGCCCTTTGCGCTTGGCAGCGAGGGACACGAAGCGGTGCAAGCCGGCGCCGCGATGGCATTTGCGCGCGGCCGCGACATCCTCGTTCCTTATTATCGCGACTTAGGGCTCGTGCTCGGCGTCGGGTATCCGGTTCTCGATCTGCTGCTCTCGATGTTCGCTCGCGGAGCCGACCGCGCGGCCGGGCGCCAATTCCCCAACCACTTCGGAAATCGCGATCTCGGCGTCATGAACATCTCCTCGATCATCGCGGCGCATCTTCCGCATGCCGTCGGCGCCGCGTATGCGATGCGCTTCCGTGGCGAAAGCGGACGCGCAGTGCTTGCAAGCTTCGGCGAAGGTGCGACCAGCGAAGGCGAGTGGCACGAATCCGTCAACTTCGCGTCCATCCACAACTTGCCGATCGTCTTTCTCTGCGAGAACAACGAATTCGCGATCTCGGTCCCGCAAAGCAAACAGATGCACGTAAAAGACGTCGCGCAAAAGGCATCCGGTTATGGAATTCCCGGCGAGGCCTTCAACGGCATGGACGTGCTCCTGAGCTACGATGCCGTGCATCGCGCCCTCGAACGCGCGCGGACCGGCGGTGGCCCAACGCTGCTCGAAGCGAAATGCGCTCGCTTCCTCTCGCACTCAACGGACGACGACGATCGCACGTATCGCTCGCGCGAGGCCGTCCAGGAGCTGCGCAAGCGCGACCCCATCGCGACGTACGAAGCGACGCTCATGTCCAACGGCATCGTCGACGAGACTTCCGTCGCAGCGTTGCAGCGCGAAGTCCTCGAGGTCACGAACGACGCGACCGACCGCGCCGAAGAGCTGCCGCTTCCGGACCGTCACGATCTATACAAGAACATTTTTGGCGACGGAGAGTTCGAGCCATGGCAATAGCTGCCCCGACGCGCGAGATGAACAACGTCGAAGCCGTGCGTGAGGCGTTGCACGACGCGCTCGTGCGCGACGACCGCGTGCTGATCATGGGCGAAGACGTCGGCGCGCGCGGCAACGTCTTTCTCATCACGAAGGGCTTTCTCGAAGAATTCGGGCCGCAGCGCATCATCGACACGCCGCTGGCGGAAGCGTCCATCGTCGGCGTCGCGATCGGAATGGCTATGGAAGGTTTGCGCCCGATTGCCGAGATCCAATTCGCCGACTTCATCTATCCCGCGTTTAATCAGATCGTCGGCGAAGCTGCGAAAACGCGATATCGCAGCAACGGCGACTACACGTGTCCGCTCGTGATTCGAACGCCGTACGGGGGCGGCGTGCGCGGCGCGCTTTCGCACTCGGTTTCGATCGAAGCGCTGTTTTATCACGTGCCTGGATTGAAGATTCTCGCGCCCTCAACGCCCGCCGACATCAAAGGCTTGTTGACGGCCGCGATCGAGGATCCGGATCCCGTGCTTTTCCTCGAGCATAAGAAAACGTACCGGCTCGTCAAAGGCCCGGTGCCCGAGGGGCACTTCGTGCTGCCGATCGGCAAAGCCGATGTAAAAAAGGAAGGCACGCAGCTTACCGTCATTTCATACGGCCTGTACGTGCACCAAGCACTCGATGCCGCCCGTCAACTGGAGACGGAAGACGTTTCGGTTGAAGTCATCGATCTGCGTTCGATCCGCCCGATGGATCGCGAGACGATCCTCGATAGCGTGCGCAAAACGCGCAAGCTGCTCATCATCCACGAAGACAATAAGTTCGGCGGTATCGGCGCCGAGATCGCCGCGATGGTCGCCGAAGAGGCGCTCTTCGATCTCGACGCGCCGATCAAACGGCTGTGTGGTCCCGACGTTCCTGCCATGGGCTACGCGATCACGCTCGAGGAAGAATTCATGATTTCGACGGAACGCATGCGTGAAGCGATGCGCGACCTGGTGAACTTTTAAATGCCGACGACGATCAAGATGCCGCAGCTCGGCGAGACCGTAACGGAAGGCACCGTCGCGCAGTGGCTCAAGAAGCCCGGCGATCGCGTCGAGAAGTACGAAGCCTTCGTTGAGGTTTCGACGGACAAAGTCAACGCGGAAGTGCCTGCACCGGTGAGCGGCGTGCTGCGCGAGATCATCGTCAGCGAAGGACAGACCGTGCCGACCGGTGCGCCTATTGCGGTCATCGACGAAGTTGGCGGTGCGCCCGGCGCGGAACCCGTTGCCGACGCGATCATGTCGGTTCCTGCGACCGCAACGCATTATGCCGCGGCACCGGTGACGCAACCGGCACCCGCTCCGTCGCGAGCCACCGGCGGCAACGGCATCGGCGTTTCGCCGGCAGTACGGCGCCTCGCACGCGAACACAGCGTCGACCTCGCGCGCGTGCGCGGCAGCGGCGCGAACGGTCGAATCACCGCGCAAGACGTGATGGATGCCGCACGCTCAGCACCGGCCTCACCGCCGCGCGACGGTAAGGCCAGCTACACTAATCCGATTCCCGGAACGACGATACCGCTCACGCAAGCGCGCAAGCTGATCGCACAACGCATGGTGGAATCGCGCCGCACCGCGCCGCATGCCTGGACGACGGTCGAAGTCGACGTGACGAATCTGTGGAAGTGGCGGACGCGCGAAAAAGACGACTTCGAGCGCCGGCAGGGCGTCCGGCTTACGCTGTTGCCGTTCTTCATCCGCGCCGTCGTCGAATCGCTGGTCGCGTATCCGCTCATGAACGCGTCCTTCGCGGACGACGGCATCAAAGTCCACAAGGACGTCAACATCGGCATCGCTATCGCGCTGCCGGACAACTTGATTTTGCCGATCATCCGCAACGCCGACAAACTTTCGATCAAGGGTCTGGCGACGGCCGCCGGCTCCCTCATCGAAAGGGCTCGGCGCAATCAGCTCACGGCGGACGATCTCTCCGGCGGCACCTTCACCGTCAACAACACCGGCGCGAACGGCTCGGTACTCTCCGCGCCGATCATTCCGAACGGCCAGGCCGGCATCGTGACGATGGAAGCGGTCGTCAAGCGGCCCGTCGTCGTCGACGGCGATGCGATTGCGATCCGTTCGATGATGAACGTTTGCTTGTCGCTCGACCATCGCGTCGTCGACGGATTCATCGCAAGCGCATTCGTGGCCGACGTCAAGAAGCGGCTCGAAGCGATGGGGCCGTCCGGCACGCTCTAAGTGGCATGTAACGCCGGGGTGTGCAGTGCCGCTGCCCATCTCCGGGATGAGAT
>JBOHTT010000329.1:0-12538 GCA_050733775.1 Vulcanimicrobiaceae bacterium | reverse complement strand
GCATCGGAACGGTTGACGTCGGCACCACGTCGTACGTCAAGATCACGCAGTACGTCAGCGCTGCCTCGAACCCGAACGATCCGGCCTTCACGATCCAAGATGGAGCCAACGAAGGTGCGGTCATCGTCATCGGAATCCAGGCAACAAACACGCAGACGCTGCGGCTCTCGAACGTCAACGTCGCCGGTTCGATCGGGACTGGGTCAGGGACAGCGGCCGCAGAAGACGCGATCGGCCAAATCGACTTCGCGCTCAACCAGCTGCTCGGGCAGCGCGCGAACCTCGGTGCGGTCATCAACCGCCTAAATGTCGACGAGGACAACAACAACATTGCCTCGGTCAACTTGACGGCATCCGCGTCTAACATCACCGACCTGAACGTCGGTCAAGCGACGAAGGATTACACCAAGATGCAAATCTTGGTGCAAGTCGGCACCTCCGTGTTGGCTCAATCAAACGCCAACGCGCAGTCCGTCTTGTCACTCTTCAGGTAAGAAATCCCGGGGGCGGACTCGTTGCAGCGGGTCCGCCCTAAACCCTGAAAGGGGGTGGAATCAGCGCCTCGCAGGCGCAGTGAACAAATTCGCAATCGCAAAACTGAAAAAATCTTTTCGCTACATCTTTAGGAGGATGTTCCAAGCGCGCGTTTTGCGGGCTTGGATCAAGGAGGAAAAGAAATTATGCCAGGTATTGGTGGCCTTTCCATTGCTACCAATCTCCTTGCAAACGCCGTTACGCTGAACCTGAATCGCAATCAGGGCCGGCTGTTAACGGTGGTTAGTCAGCTTTCCAGTGGACTGCGGATCAATTCAGCCGCAGATGACCCCTCAGGGCTGGCTATTGCATCGAGATTGACTGCTCAAGCGACCGCATTCGACCAGGGCAGTCAAAACGTCCAAGACATGAACAACGCGGCGACGGTTGCCGATGGTGCGTTGCAAACGGAGACGAGTATCCTGCAACGCATTCGTAACCTTGCCGTTGAAGCGTCTTCGGACGTAACGTCTGACAACGACAAGATCAGTCTGCAGGCGGAAGTCTCGCAGCTGGTGCTCGAGATCAATCGCATCTCGCAGAACACCAACTTCAACGGGCAGTCGTTGCTGGACGGAAGCCACGAAGGCTTCACGCCGCAGATCAACTTCAATGCGGTGGTCTACTCAAATTCTGTTCTCGGTGCCGCCGGAGCGACGCCGGGCCAGAATAATCTGCTCGTGGCGAGTACGACATATTCCGCCACGAACAACAGCTCGGTGGACGGGACGCTCCAGCTGCAAATCGCGCAAATCAGCACGACGCAGCAAGGAGTCATCTTCTCGTTCCTGAGTACCGCAACAAATGGGTATCAACAGGTTTGCATCGCGACGGTTGGAAACGGCGGCGCGGCGATCGTGTTCACGTACGACGGCGTCCAGGTTACGACGGGCATTTCCATCGCAACCGCCGACGTCGGTGTGACTTCGTACGTTAAGGTAACCCAGTACGTGAGTGCGGCTTCCAATCCGAACTCGCCGGCCTTCACCATCCAAGACGGAGCGGATGAAGGCTCGGTGATTACGATTGGCATCCAAGCGACCAACACGCAGACCTTGCGTCTCTCGAACGTCAACGTGGCCGGCTCGATCGGCACGGGTTCAGGGACGGCAGCTGCGGAGGACGCGATTGGGCAGATCGACTACGCCTTGAACCAGGTTCTCCTCCAGCGCGCGGCGCTGGGGGCGACCGTCGTACGGCTGAACGAGGATCTGGACAACAACAACATCGCCTCGGTGAACTTGACGGCGTCAGCCTCCAACATCACCGATCTGAACGTCGCTCAGGCGACGACAGAATACACCAAGCTCCAAATCTTGGTGCAGGTGGGGACGTCCGTGCTAGCTCAGTCCAACGCCAACCCCCAATCCATCATCACAGCCCTCTTTCGGTAGCGGAGAGGCAACCTAGCCAGAGCGGGCCCGCAGGCCGCGGGCCCGCTCTCACTCAAGCCAAGCGGCCGGGCTTCCGATGACCTATGGAGACCCCAAAACGGGAGAAGGTTCATCACCATGCCCAAAACGCCCAGCGCCGACCGTCCTGAAAGCGCGGAGACCCTGCTTTTCGGCGTCCCGCCACCGCCCGAGGACCACGAGCAGCTTCCCGAAGGCATTAGCCTGTGCATGATCCTCAAGAACGAGGAGCGGTTTCTCGAAGCGTGCCTGCGCAGCGTCGAGGGCATCGTCGACGAGATCAATATCGTCGACACGGGCTCGACGGACCGTACGCTGGAAATTGCGGCGCAATTTGGCGCGACAGTCCAACATCGGGAATGGCGTAGCGACTTCTCATGGGCGCGCAACGAGGCGCTGGCGATGGCCACCAAACGGTGGACGCTCGTGCTGGACGGTGATGAAGAAATTGCTCCCGAGTCGCGGCGTCATTTACTCGACCTTCGGACCGTGCCGGCGTATCTGACGGTTCTTTATACGCGCATTCACAACGACACGACCGAGCACGGCGCATCGACGATGATGTCGCACAGCCTGCCGCGCATCTTCCCGACGACACCGCGAATCCGGTACCGCGGTCTCATTCACGAGACGCTAGTCGTCGATGACGGCAAGACGCGCGCAACTGCGGTCATCACCCCTATTCGAATTCTGCATCGCGGTTACACGCTAGAAATTATCGGCGCTCGCAAGAAGGACGATCGCAACGCGCCGCTGCTTCAGCGCTCGACGATTGAGAATCCCGACGATTCGTTCTCATGGTTCAATTACGCCAACTACCTCATCGGACACGAACAGTTCGATGAAGGCATCGCGGCCATGGAGCGCATGGTCGAGATGGAGCGCGGCAAGGATATGCGCGGCTACGTTCCGCTCGGCTACGTATTCTTGTCCGGAGCCTACGCGTCGCAGCGCGGCGATTGGGACAAGGCGCTGGAAATCGTCGACGAGTGTCTCGAACGCGCGCCCGGCTACGTCTTGGCGATTTACGGCAAGGCCGAAATCTTTGCGCGAGCCGGCCGTTTCGAAGAAGCACGCGAATGGTTCAAGAAAGCCATCGACACAAAGGCGCAGGAAGAGCGCTACAACGTCGTCGATGAAGAGATCACGCTTTGGAAGTCGCAATCGAACATCGCCGCCACGTACGTCAACGAGGGCAAATTCGAAGAAGCCATTCCTTGGCTTGAAGAAGCGCATCGCAATAAGCCCGACATTTGGATGGTCGAAGAGCGCCTTGCGTGGGTATTCGAGCGATGCAAACGCTACTTCGACGCCGAGATCGTACTGCGTGAAGCGTTCGAGCGGCGCAAGACGGAAGAAACGGCTGCAGCGTACGTCAATTACCTCGTACGTCGTCAACGCATGACGCGCGCGCTGGAAGTGATCGAAGAAGCGCTCGCGTGCTTGGATGGAGGGGTCGTCGCGTCGCTCAATACCGCGGCTGCCGCCATCGTGCGGAAGACGCGCTCTGCAGATCCGGTGCCGTACCTGCTAGCGGCGTTGGCTAAAGCGCCGGGACATGGTCTGGCGCTCGGAATGCTCGAGGAGCTCTATCGCGAGCGTGGAGACGAGTTATCGCTGGCGAGAATGCGCCGCGACGAGATGGAAGCACCGCTGGTGAACGGCGCCGACTACGTGCGTAGAACGCACCGGCTCTTGGAAGAGATGAACTTCGAGGAAGCGGCCCGCATTGCGGAATCAGGTCTTGTCAAAGATCCATCCACCGCTGCGCTGCTCTTCAATCTCGGTCTCGCACTCGCGCAGATCGAAGGTCAGGTCGACCGCGCGATCGACGTACTCGGTTTGGTGCGCACGGGCGAACGGGAGATCATCGAAACCGGTGCATTCTTGCGCGCAAGCTTGCTGGAGAAAAAAGGCATGCTGGTAGAAGCGCAGGGAGCGCTCGAGGGCATCTTCGGCGAGAAACCGGAAAATGAGGATGCGCTGCTGATGCAGGCGCGTTTGCTCCAAGGAGCCGGCCGCGTCGGACCGGCCGAGGAAATGCTGCGTTCCGCGATGGGCGCCGGACGAAAGCGCGTCGGACTCGAGCTCGCAGCATTGATGCTGCGCGAAGGACGATACGCCGAGGCGCGCGACATTGCGGACGAGGCGATGGCGACGGCCTAACATGGGCCTCGCGGTCCTCTTCCTCGGTACACCGAACCCGTCGTCATCCCGAGCCGTTCCTGCGGATCTCCCCGTTTACGAGTGCAGCCCCGATGAGGCGCACGCGACGGCGTGCACGATCGACGCGGCGCAGCTCCTCGTCATCGAGCCGGACGCGTACGCCTCCGCGCAAACGTATGCTGCAGCGCGGTCGCTGGATGCTGAAGGCGGCGTGCTTGGCGGCTACGTTCAGGAACCGGATGGAACAAAACGTTTTGGCGCCGTCTTTGCCGCGGTCGAATTTGGGCCGTACGCCGTAGAGCCGTTTCCTTTGATCGATCCCCGTCGAGTGTCCGCGCAACAGCCGCAGTCCGATGCAATCGACGCCATCGCGCCCGGCGTGTTCTTGATCGATCGGAAATGTTTTTGCGCAAGCGGCGGGTTTGCGTCCACGCTCGCCTCGCCTTGGCGCGTGTACGACCTGTGCATGCGGGTCAGAGACGCAGGAAAACCGGTACGCTGGAGCTCGAGGCTCGGTTTCGGCGTTGAAGTCGGCGTCGTTCGCGTTACGGACGCGGTCGACCGGCGCGATTTTTTGAGAAAGTGGGAGAACCGCTTGCGCGCGCGCTTCGATTTGGATACGCCGGCACGCGGGGCGATACGCCGCGTCGTGCGAAGCCCGCTCGGACAGCGCGATGTGGTGACGATACCGATTCCACCCACGCAAGTCATCTTGTACGGCGATGGCGCGCTCACGCCGAAGCACGTTCGCGCGACGACGCGAGCACAGCGCGTCAGCGTTATGGACGCGCGCGGCAGCGGCGCCGACGGGATGAATGCGTTTCGCGAAGCGTTGCACACCCGCTCGGATCGTTACGTGGCGCTCCTGGACGCAGCAACGACGGTTGAAGAAGGTTGGCTGGAGCGTTTGCTCGTCGATCTCGAATCTCGGCCGGGCTTACGGGGAATCCGCAAAAACGGAACGGCGGCAATCGCGCTCTCTCGCATCCCGCTGGACATGAGTCCATCTTCCGACGTCGCCTCGGTGCCGCAAGCGCTCGACGCCATTCTGTCAAGAAGAGACGTTGCGGGCAAAAGTCTCTCGATCGTCGTGGTCGCACACACGGCCGGCCCTATTCACCGAACCTCGTTTGAGGCGCTGTATGCGGGCGAGCTGGAAATCGACTACCATGCCGTCGTCACGCCCGAGCGACCGGATTCCGTCGCTGCGCTGAAGTCGCATGCGACGCTGGACGTGATCGTCGATGATTCGCGCGGAATGGCGACCGGCGTCAATACGGCACTCGCGCGCGCGCGCGGCGACGTCGTAATCATCATTGCTGACGATTTCTATCCGCCACCCGGATGGCTCGAAACGGTCCGGGAAGCTTTTTCCTTGCGACCGGAGATGGGTATTCTCGGATTCAGTGCGGTGTTCGTCGAAGGACCGCAAAACGTCGACGTCTCGTACGCCGATATAACGGCGTTCAAGGCGCTCGCAGCGCGGCGGAGAGAGGCGTCCACGCGCGATGCGCGGCTGACGGAGACGTTGACTGCGCTCGCAGTGGCCGTGGATCGCCGCGCGCTCCAGAGCATCGGCGGGTTTGACAAGAAGCTCGGCGCCGGTCGCTGGGGAGTCGAAGATCTCACCATGCGAATGCGCCGCGCCGGCTATGCGGCGTACGTGGCCGAAGATCTCATCGCACACCATTTCGGTCCGGATATCGCCCAGCCGTTTTTGACCGATCCCGGCGAAGAGAGCCGCCGTGCCCAAGTCTTCGCGCAAAAATGGAAGGGGCGTACGGATTTTGATCCATCGCGCGATTTCGTAGCGCTGACATGAGATTTCATCGCGCCTTTGCTGAATTCGCGATGAGCGTCGGTGCGCCGCTCTCGGAGGTCGCCGCGCCGGAAACTTTGGTCGCGGCACGATACGAACCCGTTCTCCGTGGCAACAAGGCGAGCGGTGTCGTCGATTTGCATTTTCGGCGGGGCGCGAAACGAAGCGTCGTTCCACTGCTGCTCGTCGACGTGGCGATGCTCGAAGCGCGCGAACGCGATCCTTTGGTATGGCCGGCGTTCACGCGTGGCTCCGTTATCGACGACTTCTCGATCGCGCAGCGCATCGAAGCATGGTTGCACGAGCTGCTCGAAGATCGGCGGCTCACGGTCGAAGCGTCGAAAATTTTCGGAGATCGCGACGACGCCGAAGCGATCGCTGCGGCGCGCGCCGCCGGTTTCTTAGGCGCCGCGCCCCTCGAAGAAGTTGCGCGCCGCGCTGCACCGTTCGTCTTTGCGCGCCGGCATGCGCGAGCGCGCGACGTCGTGATTGCGTGTCGCGACGGCGCACTCGGGGCGGCGCTCTTGGACGACGTGGCGCGTCGTGTCCGTTTGGAAAGCGACGATGCTGCCGGCCTTGCTTGGTACGCGCCGGCGCTTGCCGACGCCGAGCCGGAGATCGCTATCGTCGACGAATCGCACCGGAACAATCCGTATGCGGCGTCCTGCCGCGTCGTGATCGATCTTGACGGGAAGGATGCAGAAGGTCTGCAGGTCGAGCCCGCTCCGTTCGTTCCGCTCGACGTGCTGTTCGATTTTTCGCGGAACGTCCGGCGCGGCATGCCGGCTTTCTCGGTCTCGGCGAGATCCGAGCGGACCGTCGCATCGCCGGCGGTGCCGGAGGAAGAGCCGGTCGGCGGTTCGATCGGCCGGATTCTTTTTGTTTTGCGCCGCGGCGCGCGCCGTTTTGGCGGCGCCGACGTGGATTATGCAGAGACGGTCGCTGCTGCCATGCGCGACGAAGGCTTTACCGTCGACGTCGTGGACGACTTGCACGGCGCGCGTCAGTTTGCACCGGATCTCATCCACGCGTTCGGCGTCGCCGACGCGAGTCAAGCGGTGGGGTGCTCGCTGCTCGCAGCATCGCTCGGGATTCCGTTTGCGATTCACCCGTTTTACGACGCGCCCGGAATCGGCGGGTATTGGGGCGCGACGGTAACGCCGTATTGTTATCGCTTCATGCAAGACGAGACCAGTATCGAGCAGCTGGTCGCGCTCATGCGCGATCGACGCCTCGCGCTCAACACGATCGTTGCGACCACGGCGTTCCATCCGACGAACCCGCAATGGGAAGACAACGTGCGGGCGGCGCTATCGGCTGCCGATGTCGTCTACGCGGGAGGCTCCGCGGAAGAGGAAGCGCTGCGCGCGTTCGTGCGGGACGCGAACGTCCCGATCGTGCCTGCGCCGATCCCTCCGGTCGTCGCCGAGCCGCCCGCCATCGACGCGATGGTCGGCAGCGAGCCCTACGTGCTGCTTCATGCACCCATCGAATCGACGCAGAACCAGCTGCAAGCCGTGCGCGCCGCACAGCTCGCCGATCTGACGCTGGTTATCGCGGGGCCCGTTGCCGATGCCGATTATGCCGCCGTCGTGCGATCGTTCGCCGGCGACCGGACGCTCTTGGTGGGCGATCCGGACCCTGCCGTACTGGAAGCGCTGTATCGCGGTGCGGAAGTCTTTCTCGATGCCGCCTGGGTCGGTACCGGTCCGGCGCGGGCCGCGCGCGCGTTTTCACGCGGAGCCGCGCTCGCAATCTCCTCGCGCTCGCATCCCGGCGATCTGGGCTTGGGCCAGTTTTTGTGTGAGGTCGACCCCGGCGACGTCGACGGCATGGCGCGCGGCCTCGGCGACGCATGGTATCGCCGGCGCGAGGAACCCAAGGCGTTCGAGCGGTTGCGCCGGGAATTTGCCGCCCGCTCCGGGGTGCGCGGGGTCACAAGAGCCCTCGTTGCGGGCTACGCCGCGGCCCTCGAACGGCGGAATTTACTCGTCCTGCGGTAAACTAGGGAACAAGCCTGCCCGATAATTACCTAGGAGGGACCCTTTTTCACATGGATGTTACTCAGGCTGTGTTCCCGTTTTTCGCCCGCGCCGAGCGGAGCGCGTAGGCGATGTCTGGCGTTTCTGGAGTCGGGTCGTCGTCGACCAGCTCCAATACATCAACCAACGGCACGCAGGGTACCCTCGGAAACGCGGCGCCGATTTCGTTTCCCGGCATCGCTTCAGGTATCGATTACAACGCGATTATCGAGAAGCTGACGTCGATGACGCTGGCGCAGAACGCGCCGCTGACCGCCGAGAACCAACAGCTCGCGGCGGCCAACAAAGAGCTCGTAAAAATCAATGGCCTCGTGCAGCAAGTGCAGCAGGCCATTATGAAGCTCGGCGATCCGACGCTCTTCAATCAATTCGCTGCGACGGTCAGCAATGGGGCGTTCGCGAGCGCCCAGCAAATCAACGGGCAAACGCCGGCGACGGGAACGTACACGATTCTCGCGCAGACGCTGGCGACTGCCACGCAAATCACGAGCGACGCCGCTGCAAATAATCCGGTAAACACCGGCGTCACCCTCGCCACAGCCGGCTTTCAAATCACGCCGAGCAACGGGAGCGGGAGCAGCGGCGGGAAGTTTACGATCAACGGAACGCAGATTAACTACGACGTTGGAACGGACACCGTCAATTCGATTCTGGCGAAGATCAACGCAATACCCGGCGTCAAAGCATCGTTCCAGAACGATCAGTTGACCGTCACGTCGACCGGTGGCCCATTGTCGCTCGGCTCCGCGTCCGATTCGGGAAACCTCGCACAGATCTTCAAGCTCGACGTAGCGCCGGTGCATTCGGGTCAACAGGAAGTATCGAACACCGGCGGAGTGGCGTCCACCGATACGCTCGGAGCCGACGGCGTCACGATCAACGGCACGCTGACGCTCAACGGGAACAACATCGCCTATACGACCGGCGAAACCGTCGGACAATTGGAAACGGCCATCAACGCGGTCTCCGGCCTCTCGGCATCGATCCAGAACGGTAGCCTCGTCATCGAATCGACCGACGGTTCCGCGCTGACGGCTGCCGATACGGGCGATTTCCAGGCCAACTTCAACGGCGGGTTCGCCGCGCCGGCAAACTATCAGTCGGTCACGTCGGCAGCGACGGTTGGCGGCGTCAATCCCAACCAAACGCTGAACCTCGACAACACGAGCGTGGCGCTCAACGGTGGTACGACGTTCACGATCAACGGCGTGACGCTGAGTCTCGATCCGACTACGCAGAATCTTCAAGACATCATCAACGAGATCAACAGCTCGAGTGCCGGCGTGACGGCGTCGTGGAACTCCACACTCGGGCAGCTGCAGTTGGTTTCGAAGTCGACCGGTCCGCAGAGCATCGTTCTCGGCTCGCCCGGCGACACCAGCAACTTGTTGCAGGCATTCGGCTTGACGACCGGCGGAGCCACCACGCAAGTCGGACAACAAGCTTCGGTGACGTACCAGACGGCGTCGGGCGGTACTGCGACCATCTACAGCAACTCGAACCAAGTCACGAGCGTCATCCCCGGTCTCACCCTGACGCTGCAGCAGAGCACGAATACGCCGTATACGGTGACGGTTGCGCCCAGCAACACGGGTCTCGTCTCCGGCATCAACACATTCGTCAAGACGTACAACGCGGCGATCACCGAGATCAACACCGCGACGGCTCCGCCGGTCATCCACACGGCCGGACCCGGGACGCCGCTGCGAAGCGGAACGGCACAATCGTCGCAAGTCATCCCTGGCGGCGTGCTGTTCAACAACGGGTCGGTGCAGACGCTGAAGGACCAGCTCGTTAACCTCGTCTCCGGCCTCGTGCAGAACGGCTCCACGTCGTACAACTCGTTTGCAGCGATCGGTTTGCAGCTCGACAACAGCATCGCCGTCATCACGTCCGACAGCGACTCGAAGGATTCGTCCGATAGCGGTTTGTCGACGCAGACGTACGACGGCACGAGCGGGAAATTACAGGCGCTCGATACGGCGAGGTTCGATACCGCGATTATTGCCGATCCAGCCGCCGTGCAAACGCTCTTCACGGACTCCTCCGGCATCTTGGGGCAGTTGGGCAACTACCTCACCTTCGTCACGGGTACGCCGACGCAGCTTGGGCCCAGCGGCAGCTTCCTCGGGACGGCGCCGGACGTTTCGTTGCTGCAAGGTATCGAGAACGCAAATTCATCGCAAATCGACTCGATCAACCAGCAAATCGCACTCGTCAACGACATGGCAACGGCGCAGGCCAACCAGCTGCGTCAGCAGTTCAACTCGTCCGAAACGCTGATCGCTCAGCTACAACAAGAGCAACAGTCGCTTTCCAGCATTTTCGGTACGTCGTCCTCGTCCTCGGGCTCGAGCTCTTAGTCGATGACACCGCAAGAGCTGAAGTATCTCGAAACGTCGCTCACCACGGCGCCGAAAGAAGAGCTGGTGTTGCGAGTCTACGACGCGCTCATCATGTTCGCGCGTCAGGCAATCGACCGCTTATACAGCGACGCCGGCGACGTCCAAACCATTCACAATCTCCTCTTGCGCAGCCAGCGCGCTTGCGTTGAGCTGATCTCGGCGCTCAATTTCGAGATCGGCGGAGAGCTCGCAACAAACCTCAATTTGGTCTACGCGTACTGGCATCGCGAGCTCGTTCGCGCAAATATGGAGCAAGATCCCAGCCGGGTCGAAAAGATCTTGCCGGATATCGTCGACTATCGCCAAACTTGGATGGAAGCCATCAAAGAATGGCGCAAGCAGCAAAATAGCGGGCAAGATAATGCGGGAACAGAGTTCGTTGCAACAGCTTAAAGAGCGTCTCGGCGCACTTTTGGCGGAGCTCGAAGAGGAGTGCGCGCAAGCCGAAGCCGCGCTTCGCGCGCAGCAATGGGACGTGCTCGAGGGGTCGTTTTGCGATCAGCGACGCACGCGGCAAGCTATCGTCAACGAGCTTGCCGCTGCGGCTTGCGACGTTCGTACGCTACCCGACGTCTTCATGCGCTTGCAGGCTATCTTCACGTTGCGCGAAGATCAGCTACGGCGTCTCAAAGCCTACCGCGTCGAGGTTAGCCGGCGGCTGCAGATTACGAGAAAGTGGAAAGACGCAGCTCGGTCCGCGCGCCACGGCATGGGCCCAGCGCCCATGGTCATCTCTCGCGTTCAGTAACGAATCAGTCGACGCTGAGATAATCGACGGTTACGGCGCGGTGTGCTTCGTGTCCGCGCGGTAACGATTCATCGGGTGCGATGAGCGCTTCGCCCTGCGGCGTCCGGACGTACATGCGCGGACGCGCTGTGGTTGCCGAGTCCTCCCATTGCTCCGGAATGAGCCGTCCCGAACCGCGGTCGAAGTGCTTGCACCGGACGCCACCGTGTAGCCGCACGCGCCAACCCGCTTCGCGCACGCGTTCGCAAAAAAGATAGTCTTCGTCGGCGACCCAGACGCGACGATCGCGGCGCTGGATGAAAATGTGTGCGGAAAGCACCGGGCGAGTCAGCTGTGCGATCGCGGCGACCCGTATGACGACGCATCCGAATCCCACGCCGTCGACGATCGTCGCCGTTTCGTCGAACGCGGGCACGAGTGCCGTCGTCGTATCGCTGCCGCGCCAGTTCGCAACGGCCATAGGCCGCAATCCGTCGCGACTATAGTAAAGCGCTCCGGCAACGGCAGTCTGCGGATCGTCCTCGAGCGCCGCAACCAGATGCCCGAGCGCGTCGGGTGGAAAGGCGATGTCGTCATCGATCATTGCGACGACGTCGAAGCCGCTTGTCAGCGCCTCCTCGAAGATGAGCTCCCGTTGCGCCGGAATGAAGTTTCCGCTGACCACCATGCGATCGAAATCAACGCAACCTTGCGGGAGGCTCATGTTGCCAAGACTTTCGAGGAATGACGTGGTCGGCGATCCGGCGGAAGGTAAACCGAGAAGCAGCCTCACTCGCTCGCGGTTATCACCTCGCGCAGCGCTTCAATGAGCGCGCGCGCAGCTGCGTCGAGCTGCGTCGTTGCAGCACGCGTGGGATCGAGACGCCGGTCAAGCTTCACGCGCGTACCGAATGCGACGAGCGCAAGTCGCGTTTGCGTCGAGTAAGCCGCAAGAGCGGACTTGATCGCCGCCGCGCGAGGATGCGATCCATCTGCGAGGCCCTGCGAGCAGAACGCGAGCGTTACGAGCCGCAACGCCAACCATCGCGCGATCGGGCGATCGAATGCGTTGCGAGCATCGGCCAGGCGCTGTGCGTCGATTTTCGTGCTCAGCAAAGCCGCGCCGGAGATGCGCGCCGCGGGCGGATTGGCGAACCGGATCGTGGAGTAGTCGACGTCCAAGGACGGCGGCGAACCCGGATTCTCCTCGAGAGCCAGCGGCTTCCCGAGTCTCGCAGCAACTTTAAGGCGGCCTAAGAGCGTGGCTTCACGATCGACGAACGATGCGAGACCGAGCGGATCGCCGCCGTCGCCGGTCGTCGCAGCCGAAAGAACGTTGACGAAGACGAAGTGCGGAAGGAGGCCGAGCGACGATTCCAAGAGCCGCTCGACCAGGCTCAAATCGCCGGGGCGGACGGTGCGGTACAGTGCGC
>JBOHTT010000328.1:0-16276 GCA_050733775.1 Vulcanimicrobiaceae bacterium | reverse complement strand
GTCGACGAGGATCGTGATGCGATCGGGAAGCGCTTGTAAGAAGCCTTCGCCCGTCGCAAGCTCCAGGCGCTTGGTGTTGCCGCCTTCGACCACGTTGGCACGCAAGAGCCCGGGGCGCAGCGCCGTGAGATATGCAGCATGTTTTGGCAGAATGCCGGTCTCGCCTTCGGTGCCGACGGCGATCACGAGCTCCGCTTCTCCGTCGAATTTCACTTCGACGGGCGTGATCAGCTTGAACGGGACGGTTGCCACTTAGGGAGCCTCCAAAGGACCCGCTGCACCGATCGCAACGGCAGTTTTGCCGCAGATCGAGGAGCGAGGAAGGAGCATAGTCAGAGACGCTATGTGACTGACGCAGCGACAAAGAGATGCGGCAAAAATGCCGTTGCCCAAAGGGTTTGGGCGGCGCAACCGCATCTGCGGTGTTGCCGACTCAGTCACAGACCGCATTGGGTATGATCCTTCGTCGTCGCCTTGCATCTGCGGTTGCGGCACTCCAAACGATCGGTACATGGGGTCCTTTGGAGGCTCCCTCAAACCTTCGTGCCCATCTTCTCGGCATTCTCTTTGACTTCGGCGATGTCGCCGGCCATGTAAAACGCCTGCTCCGGAAGATGATCGAGTTTGCCTTCCAGCACTTCCTTGAACGACGCGATCGTGTCGGCGATCTTCACATACTTGCCGGGACGGCCCGTGAATTGCTCGGCGACGAAGAACGGCTGCGAGAACAGATTCTGCAAGCGCCGCGCGCGGCCGACGGCTGCTTTGTCTTCTTCCGAAAGCTCTTCGATGCCGAGAATCGCGATGATGTCTTGCAGATCGCGGTAACGCTGCAGCGTTTCTTGTACGCCGCGCGCGACGCGATAGTGCTCGTCGCCGACGATGCCCGGATCCAGGATGCGCGACGACGACGCCAGCGGGTCGACGGCCGGATAGATGCCAAGCTCGGAGATTTGCCGCGAGAGCGCCGTCGACGCATCGAGATGGCTGAACGTCGTTGCGACGGCGGGATCGGTGTAGTCGTCGGCCGGCACATACACGGCTTGCACCGCAGTAATCGAGCCGTTTTGCGTCGTCGTGATGCGCTCTTCGAGCTCGCCCATTTCCGTTGCCAGGCCCGGCTGGTAGCCGACGGCTGAAGGCATGCGGCCGAGCAGCGCAGAGACTTCGGAGCCCGCTTGCATGAAGCGGAAAATATTATCGATGAAGATGAGCACGTCGGCACCCATCTCGTCGCGGAAGTATTCCGCCATCGTGACGCCGGTCTGCGCGACGCGGAATCGCACGCCCGGCGGCTCGTCCATCTGTCCAAAGACCAGCGCGGTCTGCTTGAGCACGCCGGACTCTTTCATTTCGAGATAGAGATCGTTGCCTTCGCGTGTGCGCTAGCCGACGCCGGTGAAGACGGAAAAACCCTTGTGCACGGCTGCGATGTTCCGGATCAGCTCTTGAATGAGCACGGTCTTGCCGACGCCCGCGCCTCCGAAGAGACCGACTTTGCCGCCGCGCGCGTACGGCGCCATGAGATCGATGACTTTGATGCCCGTCTCGAACTGCTTCGTTGTCGGATCTTGCTGCACGAACTGGGGAGGCTCGCGGTGGATCGGCCACATGGCTGCGGCTTGCACGGGCGTGTCGTCGCCGTCGATCGTTGCACCGAGCACGTTGAAGATGCGGCCGAGCGTGCCTTCACCGACCGGTACCGTGATCGACGACCCGGTGTTGATGACCGGCGCTCCGCGAACCATACCGTCCGTCGAACCCATCGCCAGGCAGCGCACTTGATTGTTCCCGAGCTCGCCCTGCACTTCCAAAACCAGGTCGCGCGCCATCATCGCGGTTCCGCCCAGCTCGACACCGCCTGCAGCGGCCTTGCCGTTGGAGCCGGCGCGATCGGCGTTGACGCTCACCTTGAGCGCATTGTTGATGTTCGGCAAGGTTTCCGCCGTAAATTCGACGTCGACGACGTTGCCGAGCACTTGAACGACTCTTCCGGTCGCCTTTTCGGTTATCGGTGCGGGAGCGGTCATGTCTTGCCTTTGCTTTCCTTTGGTTTAAGAAGCGAGCGCTTCGGCGCCGCCGACGATCTCCAAGATCTCCTTGGTGATCGCGGCTTGCCGCGCTTTGTTCATTTCAAGGGTGAGGTCGTCGATGAGCTTGCCGGCGTTGTCGGTCGCGTTGGACATCGCGATCAATTGCGCGGCGAAGAACGCCGCATCGGTCTCCAGCATCGCGGAGTAGATCGTGAACTCGAGATATTTCGGAAGCAAACGTGAAAGCACGGCCTCCGGACTCGGCTCGAATTCGACCGCATTGCGCGGCCCCGTAGACGTTTCTTGCCGGGGTCGTGCGACGGGAATGAGCTCGCGCGATTCCGGGCGCTGCACCATCATCGAAACGAGCTTTTGCGAGATGAGCGTCACGCGCGAAATCTTTCCGGCAACGAAGTCTTCGGTGACGCGCTGTGCGATCTCGCGTGCGATGTCGATCTTCACTCCGGTCGACTGCGGCCAGAATTGCTCGATTTCAAACGCGCGACGCACGTAGTTGCGCCCTTTGATCCCGACCGGATACCAGCGCACACCTGAGGATTGCTCGCGCCGGTATTGTTCCGCTGCGTTGATCGAATTGGAGTTGAACGAACCCGCAAGTCCCTTGTCGGCCGTCATCAAAATCACGCCCGACGGAGCACCGGCTGCGCCCGGCTTCATAAACGGATGATCGATCGACGCGCTCGCCGCAATCAAATCGCGCAGTATCTCGCCCATCGCGTCGGCGTAGGGACGGGATTGCTTTTGCAGCAGCTCGGCGCGCCGAATCTTCGCAGCCGCCACCTGCTTCATTGCTTTGGTGATCTGCTGCGTATTGCGGAGCGACCGGATGCGGGCGCGGAGATCTCTCAGTGAAGGCATTAAAAGGTTTTGTTAAACTCCGCGATCGCGGCTTCGAGCGCTTTCTCGCTATCTTCCGAGACTTGCTTGGAGTCGCGAATGCTGTTGAGCGTTTGCGCGTGCTTCTCGTGCAAGTGCGCGACGAAGCCCGTTAACCAGTCCTGCAGGCGATTCGTCGGGATCGTGTCGAGGAAGCCGCGCGTGGCGGCAAAGATGACGGCGACTTGATCTTGCACCGGCTGCGGATGATACTGCCGCTGCACGAGCACTTCCGTGATCTTCTCACCACGCGTCAGCTGCTGCTGCGTCGCTTTGTCGAGCTCCGCCGCGAGCTTCGTGAACGCCGCGAGCGCGCGATATTGCGCGAGATCGAGCTTCAAACGTCCGGCCACGGAACGCATCGCTTTGATCTGCGCCGAACCGCCGACGCGCGACACCGAGATACCGACGTCGATAGCGGGACGAACGCCTTGGAAGAACAGACCCGATTCCAAGTAGATCTGTCCGTCGGTGATGGAGATCAAGTTTGTCGGAATGTAGGCCGACACGTCGCCGGCCTGCGTTTCGATGACGGGCAGCGCCGTCAGCGAGCCGCCGCCTTTTTCATCCGACAGTTTGGCGGCGCGCTCAAGCAAGCGCGAGTGCAGATAGAAGATGTCGCCGGGATATGCTTCGCGGCCGGGCGGCCGGCGCAGCAGCAACGAGACTTCGCGGTATGCTTGCGCGTGCTTCGTGAGATCGTCGTAAATGATGAGGACGTCTTTGCCTTGGTACATCAGCTCTTCACCCATTGCGCATCCCGCATAGGGAGCGATGTACTTGATGGCGGCGGGCTCCGACGACGAGACGCTCACGATCGTCGTGTAGTGCATCGCGCCGTACTTCTCGAGCGTTTGCGCGAGTGCGGCGACGGTCGAGTTCTTCTGGCCGATGGCAACGTAGATGCAGAAGACGTTCTGATCTTTTTGATTGATGATCGCATCGATCGCGATCGCCGTCTTGCCGGTGCCACGGTCGCCGATGATCAGCTCGCGCTGGCCTCGGCCGATCGGGATCAGCGCATCGATCGAGCGCAAACCGGTTTGCAGCGGCTGTTTGACCGGTTGCCGCTCGATAACCGTTGGCGCGGTGTTTTCGATCGTGCGAAACTTCCGCGTTTCGATCGAGCCTTTGCCGTCGATCGGCTGCCCGAGCGGATTGACGACGCGCCCGAGCATCGCTTCGCCGACGGGGACCGATGCGATGCGGCCGGTACGCCGCACGCGATCGCCCTCTTTGATGTCGGCATCCGGGCCCATGATGATGACGCCGACGTTGTCCTCTTCGAGGTTGAGGACGATGCCTTCGATACCGTTCGGGAATTCGACCAGCTCGGAGAACTGCGCCGCCTCAAGCCCGTAGACGCGGGCGATCGAGTCGCCGACCTCAATGACGGTTCCGATCTGATCTTCTTTGAGGTCGGTATTGAAGCTCGCGATTTGCTGTTTGAGAATACCGGCGATTTCGTCTGCGTTGATCATATGTCGACTTTCTCGGATGGTTGCATATTAATGCGAAAACAGCGTTCTGCTCAGCTCGTTAAGACGGCCGGCGACCGTTCCATCGATTGCGACGTCGCCCATGCGAATGCGTACGCCGCCAAGGAGGCTCGGGTCGATGCGCTCTTGGATCTCGAAGCGCTTGCCGTAAATCTTTTGGAGCCGCTCGACGAGCGACTGAAGCTCCTCGCGCGGCAGCTTGTGCGCGCTCGCGATGACGAGCGGCTCTTCGCCGCGCGCGGCACGCTCGAGCATTCCGTACTGCCGAACGAGCTCCGGGAGCAAACGCTCGCGATGCTTGCGCACCAGCAAGAGCAACGTATGCAGCGCGATCTCTTCGATGTTGCGCGAAAACGCATCGAGCAGCACCTTCTGCTTCTCGGAACGATCGATGATCGGCGCGAAGAAAAACCGCACCGTCGACTCGTCCGCTCGCATCGCGTCCCAAATCGTGCGCAGGTCGCGCCCGACTTGGACCGTCTTGCCGCTCTGTGCCGCGAGCTCGAAAACGGCTTGCGCGTAGCGGCGCGCGAGCGTTTCATCGGCCATTGCGATTGCCTCCGCGCTCCAGCTCGGTGATGAAGCGCTCGACCAGCCTGCTATCCGTTCCCCGGTCGATGCGCTGCGCCGCAGTCGCGCGCGCTTGGCTCAATGCCTTTTCGATCAGCTCGACCCGCAAACGGTCGCGGGACGCGACGCGACAACGGGCGAGCTCGCCGCGAGCGTTGCGGATGAGACGTTCGGCGTCGGCGTTAGCCTCCACGACGATATCTTGCGCTTCCATCCGCGCGTCGTGACGGATGCGCTCGCCGATGCGTTTGCCGTCCTCGACCGACTGCGCCAGCACTCTGCGCGCGGCTTCCACCTCTTTGAGCGCCTCGTCGCGACGCCGTTCGCTTTCGCGAATCTCTTCATTTTTCGCGGCTGTGGCCTTTTCGATCGCCGGTGTGATGTATTTGATGAATCCCATGACGACGAGCACGGCAAAGAGGACCGCCGCAATGACCTCGCTCCAGAGCGCGATCGCTTCGTAGTTCATCATAGCGCGCCGACCGTTCGCCGCAGCATGTCGTTCGCGAGCTCGGCTGCGAGCTTATCGGCCTGTGCGCGAGCCGCCGCCGTCTCGCGTTCCGCGGTCGCCTGCGCGTCCTCGACGATCTGCGTGAATTCCGCTTGCGCCTTTGTCATGATATCTTCGGCGCGGCGCATCGCTTCCGAGCGAATCGTCGCGGCGACGTGATCTCCCTCGCGCCGTCCTTCGGCCACCTTTTCATCAGCCTGCGCGCGCAGCTCGGTCACGGTACGGCACGCCGTGTCGTACTCGTTCATCACTGAGTCGATGTATTTGCGACGCTCGCGCAGCGCTGCCGCCGCGGGTTTGATGTAGACGACGTTCAGGATCCAATAGAAGATGAAAAAGTTGATGATCTGGAGCCAGAACGTCCCGTCGAGGGAGAGGAAACCCATCGAGTTAGTGGAGGCCCTTCAGCAGTGCGGGAATTCCGGACGGCGCTCCGCTTACCGCGAAGAACAGGTAGAGGCCGAGTCCCAGACCGATGATCGGGAACGCTTCCAAGATGCCGACGCCGAGGAACATGAACGTAAAGATGTTGGGTCGCGCTTCGGGTTGTCGCGCGATCGCTTCGACGGCTCGCGACGACACGATACCGTCGCCGACGGCGGAGCCGAACGCGACGGCGGCGACGATCAGCGAGAAGCCGACGACGACCGACGATAACAGAATGCTCTCTTGCAAGGCTTGGTCCTAACCTTTCTTGGTCAGTGTTCCTCGG
The DNA here is from genome assembly GCA_050733775.1 of Vulcanimicrobiaceae bacterium. Lineage (GTDB taxonomy): Bacteria > Vulcanimicrobiota > Vulcanimicrobiia > Vulcanimicrobiales > Vulcanimicrobiaceae > JAFAMS01. Next base: position 10,054 of record JBOHTT010000328.1, on the reverse strand, counting down.
CTGTCGCCAAGGAGAGGTACACGATGGAAAGCAGCGTGAAGACGAACGCCTGCAGCGTTCCGATGAAGAAGTTGAAGCCCTGGATGAGGAACGGCATGATCGCCGCCGCGAGCGAGAGGTCGAAGGCGCCGACGTGCACGCCGGACGTGATGATTTGCACCGCGACGTAGATTAGCAGCTCGCCGACGAAGATATTGAAGAAAAGACGCAACGAGAGCGTCACCGGCCGCGCCAGCTCTTCGATCAGGTTCAGCGGAAACAGAACCCAGAACGGCTTGAAGAGATGCGCGAACGCACCGAGGCCGCCGCGCAAAATCGCAATCGTCCAAATTCCAACGATAACGATCACCGAGTAGGCGACCGTCGTGTTCAAGTCTGCGGTGGGCGAGCCGCCGAACGGCATCCCGAGCTCTTTAAACGGAAAGAACCCGACCTGATTCAGCAAGAAAATGAACACGAACATCGAGACGAAGATCGGCACGTAGGCTTCGCCTTTGCGCCCAATCGAGCTCACCGCCAGATCGCCCAGCCAATTGATGAGGTTCTCGAACGTCGTCTGCGTGCGCCCGACGCGTGCCGGCGCTCCGCGATACGACGACCCCAACCACGCAAAAAAGACGAGCGAAAGCAGCATCACGATCCAGGTCGTGATAATGGTGTCGGAATGCACGGCTCCGAGGCCCGGCAAATGCCAGCTCGGATGTTCGCCTATTGCGTGTTCGTTCGGCACGACGCTTCTTTTGCGATCTCCCCTCGCACCGCGAGTGCGTACATCATGAGCGGTGTGAAAAACCCGGCGAAGTAGAGCCCCATCCCCCAGACCGGGCCGATGACGGCCGTGACGACCGGCACCGCACCGAACGCGAACACGCGCAACACGCTATTCCTGGCATGTGCTCCGAGCGATGGCCGCCCTCCGAGCCGTTCGTTGGCGTGCATGAGGAGCAGCGCGTACGCGATGCCGCATGCAACACCGAGGAGCAGATCGAAGCCCAGCACGGGTGCTGCTGCCGCCGCGAGAGCGGCGGCCGGAACGATGAGGATAAGCGAACTGGCGCAAACCGACCGCTTGCGCGCGTAATACGCGCGCAACTCGTCGGACGCGTCGGCGGGACCTCGGTTAGGCTCGGGGTCGAGCCGTCCCTTCTCGAGGTCTGTCGTCGTCATGCCGCGTCCGCGTCGAAAACGAACGGTTCCGGCGCGCGTGCGCCGCGCAGCCGCGCGAGCAGCCATTGCACGATGCGAGAAGATGCTCGGCCGTCGCCATACGGATTGTGCGCGCGCGCCATGCGCGCGTAATGGGCTTCGTCTTCGAGCAAACGCCGCGCGGCGGCGACGATCGCGTCGGGCGCCGTGCCGACAAGCTCGAGCGTGCCGGCCTCGATACCCTCGGGCCGTTCGGTCTCGTTGCGCATGACGAGGACGGGCTTGCCCAAGATTGGCGCTTCTTCTTGCAGCCCGCCCGAATCCGTCAGGACGAATTTTGCCCGCTTGACGGCCTGGACTAGCTGCGCGTAGCCGATCGGAGCCGTCAGCCGGACCCCCTCGACCATGCCCAGCCGCGCGCGGACGACCGGCTCGACCATCGGCGAGGGGTGGACCGGCCATAAAATCTGCGGCCGTGCCGGAAGGCTCACGATCCGGGCTATCGCCTCGCAGATGCCGGCCATTGCCCCGTGATTCTCGCGGCGGTGGGCCGTCACGAAGACGAGAGGCCGCGCCGGATCGAGGCTTTCCAGGTCCGGATAGCGCCCGGGCTTCCGGCTCGCGGCCAGAAACGCGTCGACCACGGTGTTGCCCGTGACGATGATGTCGGCGTCCGCGACGTTTTCGCCGAGAAGGTTCTGGCGGGCGCGCTGGGTGGGCGCGAAGTGGTAGTCGGCGATGCGGCCGGTCAGGCGGCGGTTCAGCTCTTCCGGATACGGCTCCCAATGCGTCGAGGTCCGCAGCCCCGCCTCGACGTGGCCGACGGGAATCTTCTGATAATAGGAAGCCAGCGCCGCGGCGGTGCTCGTCGTCGTGTCGCCGTGGACGAGGACGACGTCAGGCCGCCGCACCGTCAGGACGCGCTCCATCCCGGTCAGCACGCGGGTCGTGACCTCGGTGAGGCTCTGGCCTTCTTGCATGACGTCGAGATCCTCGTCGGGGACGATCTCGAAGAATGCGAGCAGCGCGTCGAGCATCTCGCGATGCTGGGCGGTGACGCAGACGACCGGCTCGATCTGAGGGCGGGCGGCTTGGAGCGCCGCGACGACCGGCGCCATCTTGATCGTATCCGGCCGCGTGCCGAACACGGCCATCACTTTGAGCGGCGTCACGGGGTCAGAACGTTCGCCCCAGTCGGTCCGCCCACGATGTTCGACAGCATGAAAGCGGTCGCGCCCAGCACGAGACACACGGCATAAATGAGCAGCACCGCTTGGCGCACGTTGAGCCCGAAGCGGAAGATCAACTGGTGATGGAAATGCTCGCGGTCGGCTTCGCTGATGCGGCGTCCCGCGCGCGTGCGCCGCACGATTGCCGCCGCCGTGTCGACGATCGGTAACGCGAGGACGAGCGCCGGCACGACGAGACTGATCGTCACCGCACTTTTCGCGTCGCCCACAACTGAGGCCGCGGCAAAGATGAAGCCGATGAACAACGCGCCGGAATCGCCCAAGATGATTTTCGCCGGATTGAAGTTGTAGGGAAGAAAGCCGATGACGGCGCCGACGAGCGCGCTGAGGACGATGGCGACGACGGTGTGACCTTTGGTCATCGCGATTGCAAACAGAAACGTCCCGGAAATCGCCGTAAGCCCGGAGAGCAATCCGTCGAGACCGTCGACGAAATTGATCGCGTTCATCATACCGAGATACCACAGCACCGAAATCGCGACGCCGATGAGCGGAGCAAACTCGAACCAGTGGCCGTGACGGAATGGATCGGCCGTGCCGTGGATCCGAAAGTCCGGGCCGTACAGCATCAAGAGCAGCGTCACGACGACCTGCGCGATCAGTTTGAAGCGCGGACGCAGGCCCATGATGTCGTCCCACAGACCGACGCACACGATCAGCGTCCCCCCGAAGAGCATCCCCAGGAGCGCGTGAAGCTCGGTTGCCCCGAACCGCCCTTTCGCAATTGCGAGACCGGCGGCGACGAACAGCGCGAGTGCGAATCCTAGATAGATCGCGATCCCGCCGATGCGCGGTTTGGGAACGTCGTGCATGCGGCGTTCCCCCGTCTCGTCGAGCATCCCGACGTGCGATGCGAGGCGCCGCACCATCGGCGTAATCACGAGCGAAGCGATCAGCGCAATCGCGAATGCCGCGGACGCGATCAGGGCGATCGTTCTCAAACGCCCACGCTGTCTGCGTAATGCACGAGATGCACGCCGGCTTCTTTACAAAGTGCGACGGCTACTGGATCCGAATATGGCGTCGCATAGACGATCTGGCGGATGCCCGCGCTAATGAACAACTTCACGCAATTGACGCACGGGTGATGCGTGCAGTACGCCGTTGCGCCTTCGAGGCTCACGCCGTGTAGCGCCGCCTGCACGACCGCGTTCGCTTCCGCATGAGTCGTCCGCTGACAATGATCGTTCACCATGAGGCAGCCGACTTCGGTGCAGTGCGCGACGCCGCGCGGCGCGCCGTTGTATCCGGTCGTGAGAATACGCCGGTCGCGCGTCAAGATGCAGCCGACGCTCGCGCGCGGACACGTCGCTCTCGTCGCAACGGTCCGTGCGATCTGCATAAAATACTCATCCCAGCTGGGTCGCATCAAACGATTTTCTTTCGTGGCTAACGGTCTGCGACCATCGTCGGTACCGAGCTGGTGCTTCCGAACATCCGGTCACCGGCATCGCCCAATCCTGGGAGGATGTAACCGTGCTCGTTGAGCCGGCGGTCGAGTGCCGCGGCAACGATGCGGCAAGACGGCGCCGCACGCGCCACTTCCTCAACCCCCTCAGGTGCCGCAATGATGCAGATCAACGTAACGTTCTCAGCGCCGATCGCTGCAAGCATGCGCAAGGCTGCGGCGCCGGAGTGTCCCGTCGCGCACATCGGATCCAAGATGAAGACGCGGCGCCCGTCGAGCGACTCCGGTAAGTTTGCGTAATATGGAATCGCCGCCAAAGAATCCGGATCGCGATAGAAACCGAGATGCGCGACGATCGCGTCGTCGATGACGGCAAGAAAACCCGGCAGCAGGCCGAGACCCGCGCGCAAGATCGGCGCGACCACCGGACGCTCGCCGATGCGCACGACTTCCGTTTCTTCCAGCGGCGTCGCGATGCGATCCAAGCGCAAGTCGAGATTGCGCGTCGCCTCGTACGCAAGATACTGACCGAGCTCTTCGACGAGGCGGCGAAAGACGTACACCGGCGTTTGGCAATCGCGCAGCCGCGCCACGCGGTCCGCAACCGCGGGATGCTCGACGACCGTGAGATTCCGGTGGGTTTTCGAGCTCAGGGCACGTCGAAGCGCGACGTCAGCTCGGCGACGCGCGCGCGCAGGATTTCACGCCGGCGCTCTTCTTGAATATCTGCAAGCGCGGCTACGATGATCTTGCCGATCTCACGCACGTCATCGACACCCATGCCGCGCGACGTAATCGCGGGCGTGCCGACGCGGATGCCGCTCGTCACCGCCGGTTTTTGCGGATCGAACGGAATCGCGTTCTTGTTCACCGTGATGTTGATGCTGTCGAGGTAGGCTTCCACCGCTTTGCCGGTCAGCATCTTCGGCGCGAGATCGACGAGCAAGAGATGCGTGTCCGTTCCGCCGCCGACCAAACGAACGCCCCCGCGCTGCAGCTCTTCACCCATCGCTCTCGCGTTGTCGACGACGCGCTGCTGGTATGTTTTGAACTCCGGCGCGAGTGCTTCGCCGAACGCGACCGCCTTTGCCGCAATGATGTGCATGAACGGGCCGCCTTGGATGCCCGGAAACACGCTCTTGTCGATTTCTTGCGCGCGCGACTGCTTGCACAGGATCAAGCCGCCACGGGGACCGCGCAGCGTCTTGTGCGTCGTCGACGTGACGTAGTCGGAGAACGGAACCGGTGATGGATGCAAGCCGACGGCGACGAGACCCGCGATATGCGCCATGTCGACCATGAGCACCGCGCCGATTTCGTCGGCGATCTCGCGAAACGGCGCATATTCCATCGTGCGCGGATACGCGCTGGCCCCTGCAACGATCAGCTTGGGTTTATGCTCGCGTGCGAGCTTACGAACTTCATCAAAATCGATGCGCTCGTCGCTCTTGCGCAAGCCGTACGCGACCGCATTATAAATCTTGCCGGAAAAGCTGACCTTGGTGCCGTGCGTGAGGTGCCCGCCCATTGCGAGCGACATGCCGAGCACCGTTTCGCCAGGCTGCAGCACGGCCATGAATACCGCCATATTCGCGGGCGCACCGGCATGCGGTTGTACGTTGGCATGCTCGGCGTCGAACAATTTCTTCGCGCGCTCGATCGCGAGATTCTCGACGACGTCGACAAATTCGCAGCCGCCGTAATAACGACGGCCGGGGTAACCTTCCGCGTACTTGTTTGTCATCACGGAAGCCGTCGCTTCCCGAACGGCGCGGCTCGCGTAATTTTCCGAAGCGATCAGCTCGAGATTCTGACGTTGGCGCCGTTCTTCACCGGCGATTGCCTCGGCGACCGCGGGGTCGCTCGTGCCGAGGACTGATGACTCGAGCACATTCATCGTCGCCACCACTTCGCCGGGGAGGTGCGAGGGTCATGGGGAAAGAGCCCGCGATGCGGCTTGCCGTTTCGAGCACGGCGTTCGATCGCACGCTCGCGATCGGCGATCTTACGCAGCTGGAGCTGATCGATGTGTGCGCGCGGATGCAGAGCCTCGACGGCATCATCCTCGAGCTCGCGCATTTCCCACGGCGCGACAGCGACTACGTCGCGCAAATCAGGAAGCTTTCCGCAGATCTGATGCTGCCGATCGTCGCCGTGCGCGACGACGCGCTCGCCGAGCGCAGCAGCGACGCGCTCTCGGTCGCAGCCGGGGTCGGCGCGCCGTACGTCCTCACGCGAATGCCCGAGGCCGGGATCGATCCGGTCCACCGCTACAACGCCGCGCTCGGCGTTCTGGCGCCGGCGACGGCGGAAGCCAAACGCCTGAACGTCACGCTCGCGGTCCGCAACGTGCCCGGCTCGCTCGCCGCCGACAGCTTCGAGCTCGGCCGCCTGCGCAAAGAGGCCGACAGCGCATGGCTGCGATTTGCGCTCGATCCGCTTGCCCTCGACGGTCCGGCCCAGGACGGGGTCCGCAACTACGCCGTGCTCGGCTATCACGCCGTGAGGCCGGAGCCGCACGACGACGACGGCCGCGTGCTCGCGGCGCTCGGCGCCTTCCGCGGCTTCCTCTGCCTCGACGTCCCAGGCGGCAACGCGACCGCCGAATCGATGGGGTGCCTCGTCGATGCTTGGAACGCACGGCTAGGAAGCGTCGCCGAACCGCATGTGCCGTCTTGATGCCGGATAAAGGACCTGCTCTCGCAGGTGGGTGCGGCCCGGGCGCGAGGGTGGCATCGCTTGGACGCCCTCTCCTCTCGTATCCGGAGCTTGTGCTCCCTATGGTCTTTACGTTGGCCCAGCATCTGACATCTGCGCGAGCACGCGCAGAACGTGCGACGGGATCATTATCCCACTGGCGGTCAAGGTCTTGACAACGTGCCTCTGACCCTCCGCTTGGAGCCGACCGCGCTGCCGCTCAGGCATCCGTTCACGATCGCGCGTAGCTCGGAGGACGTCGCACGTACGATCGTCTTCCGTCTGCACTGGAACGGTATCGATGCGCTCGGTGAAGCGGCGCCGACGGCGCGCTACCACGAAAGCGCCGAAACGGTTCGCACGCACTTCGACGCACATCCCCTGGCTGCGGATGCGTCGCCGTATCTCCTCGACGCGCTTCTCGACGGACGTCCTCCGGCGGCTCGCTGCGGACTCGATCTCGCCTTGCACGATGCAATCGGCAAAGATCTTGGCCATCCGCTTTGGCAGCTGCTCGGTCTCGATCCCACGCGCACGCCGGTAACGTCGTTCACGATCGGCATCGCATCGCTCGACGAAATGCTGGCGAAAGTGCGCGAAGCGGACGAGCATCCGATTTTGAAAATTAAACTCGGCAAAGGCTCCGAAGTCGCCACGATCGCCGCGATCCGTGAGATCTATGGCGGTGCGATTCGCATCGACGCAAACGAAGGCTGGGATCCCGAGTCGGCGGTAAAAATTCTTACGTCGCTCGAGAAATATGACATCGAGTTCTGCGAGCAGCCGATTGCAGCGGGTGAACCGGCGAAGCTGCGATACGTTCGCGAGCGCACGCGCATCCCGATCGTCGCCGATGAAGACGCGAAGGATGCGGGCGATCTGGCGGCGCTCATCGGCTGCGTCGACGGCGTGAACGTCAAGCTCGTGAAGTGCGGCGGAATTCGCGGCGCGCTCGCGATGATCCATACGGCACGTGCGCTCGGCATGCGCGTCATGCTCGGATGTATGGTCGAGAGCGCGATTTGCACGACCGCGGCCGCACATCTCTCGCCGCTCGCCGATTGGGCCGATCTGGATGGCCCCTTCCTCACGGCAGACGATCCGTTTTCCGGCGTGACGTACGAGCGCGGAAAACTCGTGCTGCCGCACGCACCCGGTCTCGGCGTGCAAGAACGTCGCCCGGCGGAGGTTGCTTCACACTGAGATTCCGCCTGAGCGCGCTCCTATTTGTTCTCGCGTGGATTGCGACGGCATGCGTCCGTCCTGCCGATACGGTCGGCGAAGGTGGACGGCATCCGTGGACGATACCCGGGCATTTGCGCATAGGCTCGTCCGAAGAACCCGATTCGCTGCTGGAATTCTACGGGCACACCGCCGCAACGGACGAGATGAACAACCTGATCTTTGCGCCGGTTTTCCGGTATGACGACAAAGGCAACTTTCTGCCGGAGCTAGCGACCGTCGTGCCGACGTACGTCAACGGCGGCATTTCGAAAGACGGCAAAACCATCGTGCTGCACTTTCGGAAGAACCTGCTGTGGTCCGACGGCGCGCCGCTCACCGCACACGATCTCGCGTTCACGTACAAACTCGTGATGGACGACCGAACCGGGGTCAAGCTGCGCGAAGGGTGGGACGACATCACGAACATCGACGTCCCAAACGACACGACCGCAATCGTGCATTTGCGCCGGCCGAACGCGGACGTGCTCGGACTGTGCTTCGGCGGAAATGCATACCCGGCGCTACCGCAGCACTTGCTCGCAAAGGTCGCGCCGCAGGATTTACAGCGCAGCAATTATGCCGGCAAACCGGTCGGCAGCGGTCCATTCGTCCTCTGGGAGTGGAACCACGGATCGTCGCTTGAATTCGTCGCCAATCCGTCGTACTGGCGTGGAAAGCCGCATGTCGGACGGCTGACTTGGAAGATCATCCCCAACACCGATACGCTTTTCGCGCAGCTCCAATCGCACGACGTCGACGTGTACGACAGCGTGCCGACCAATCAAGTCGACCGGCTGAAAAACGTTTCTGGTATTCGCGTCGTATCGCGGCTTGTCGCAAACCTCAAGCACATGACGCTCAATGTCGCGCGCCCCAATCTGCGCGACGTCCGCGTGCGCCTTGCAATTGCCGAAGCCGTCGATTGGGACCGGATCAATCGCGACGTGTATCATGGCTACAACGTTCGCGCGACCAGCGACATCCCGCCGAACTCGTGGGCCGCGCCGAAAATTCCGTTCTATCGCCACGATCCTGCGGACGCGCGGCGTCTACTCGATGCCGCCGGCTGGCATCCGGCGAAGGACGGCTATCGCTACAAGAACGGTGCGCGGCTCGTCGTGGCGATTACGAGCGACACCAACAACCAGCCGAACGCGCAGGCCGAGGTGCAAATTCAAAGCGAGTTGCACGCAGTCGGGATCGACGTACCGATCCGCAACTATCCCGACAACTTGCTCTTCGCTCGCGACGGCCCGCTCTACACGGGAAAGTACGACACGTCGTGGTCGACCGACACGTTCGGCCCCGATCCCGACAACGAAGGCTCTTGGAACGGCGCTTTCATTCCGCCGCACGGTGCGAACACGTCATGGCTCGACGATCCGGTGATCAACGAGACGAGCGAGGCCAAATTGCGTACCTTCGATCGCGCGAAGCGGAAGGCGCTCGTTCAGCGGGAAGAGCTGCGCATCCACGAGCTGGTGCCGGCAATTTTCCTCTATTGGGCTAAAAGCTACGCCGCATATAACGACGATTTGAAAAACTATAAGCCCGCCGAATACATCGCGAATTCTTGGAACGCATGGCAATGGGAGATCTAGCTCTCTCATGCCGCTGATCTTTGACTAGCGGCCGCGCGCGAAGGCACAGCTCCGCACGCCGCCGGCCACCTGCGGCGTGATTTCGTGGAACACCTCGGCGCCAAACGGCGCGCTCGCAATCCGCGTTCGGCTCGACGACGAAACCTGGAGCAAGCCGTTGCCCTACGTGCGTTGGGACGAGGAATCGCGCGTATCGCTCGGTGGCCACGACGATAGCGCGCGGTTCGACATCGATATCTTGATGACGTCGCGGCCGTTCACGGCAATCGAAGTCGACGCGACGACGAAGCTCGCAGCAGTAGCCCTCGCGACGCCGCCGCTGCAACATCCGCGCGACGGCAAGATCGAAGCCATCGAGCTCGACGTTCCGGAGCGTTCGCAATACGCGGGCGACCGCGGCAGCACGTTGTGCAGCCCGGCGTCGCTCGCCATGCTGCTCGCCGCGAATGGCGTCGACATCGACGTCACCCGGGCGGCCGACGCAACCTACGACGATGCCTATCACGGGACGGGCAATTGGACGTTCAACGTCGCGCTTGCGGGCAGTTTCGGGCTGCGCTCGTTCGTTGCGTTTCTGCGAGATCTCGCACATGCCCGAACGTTTCTTGAGGCCGGCGTCCCGCTCGCGCTGTCGATTACCTGGAAAAAGGGTCAGCTCGACAATCCGCCGATCGAAGAATCCGAGGGGCACATCGTGGTGTTGCGTGGCTTCGATAGCGACGGTAATC
>JBOHTT010000327.1:0-7247 GCA_050733775.1 Vulcanimicrobiaceae bacterium | reverse complement strand
ATCCGCAGCTCGTCGAAAACGTGAAGGGGTTGCTGGCGCCCGTGGTGCTTCGCCTGCGGGAGTTCGATTGCGACGTCGTTCTCGGCACGTCCGGTACCATTATGGGCTTGGCGGCGCTGGACGTCGGCCAGCGCGTCGCGCGTCTTGCGACGGTGCACGGGCACGTTCTGACGCTCGAGCGTCTGCGCGCGCTGCAAGCCAAGATGCTGTCGCTGACCGAAAGCGAGCGCCGTGCGATGCCCGGCATGAACGCTCGTCGTGCCGACATCATTATCGCCGGAGCGGCGATTCTTATCGAGGCTCTCACCGGCGTTGGGGCGACCGAGCTCACCATCAGCCAGCACGCGCTTCGCGAAGGCGTCGTTATCGATTTGGTGCAGGCGGACGTCGAGATCGCGCGGCGGCTCGATGCGCTGCGAACGCGGCGGCGCGAATCTGTTGCATCGCTCGCCCGTCGCTATCAAAGCGGCGGCTTGCACGAGCGCAGCGTCGCGCGTATCGCGCTGAGCGTCTTCGACGACCTTACGCCGTACGTTCGCGTTCTGCCGAGCGATCGGGAGCTGCTGCACGCCGCAGCGCTGCTCCACGATGTCGGCAAGTTCGTGAATCGCAGCGCGCATCACAAACATTCGGCGTATTTGATTCGCAATAGCGCGATCGACGGATGGAGCGATCGCGAGAAAGAGCTGCTCGCGACGATCGTGCGCTACCATCGCAAAGCGCTTCCGAAGCCGACGCACGCGGAGTGGACGGGCCTAGACGAGGAAGAGCGCGAGCGCACGGCGCTGCTGGCAGGGATCTTGCGCGTCGCCGACGGGCTCGATATCCGGCAGCGAGGCGTCGTCAACGAGGTGCGCGCGCGTTGGGGCGTTGACGCCGTCGTGCTGGATGTAGAAGGAAGTGAGGATCTCGCAATGGATCTCGGTGCCGCGGAGTTCAAGGCCGATCTGCTTGCGAGGGCGCTCGGGCGCGCGATCGCACCGCGGGGAGTCGCCACCTTGCCGACCGAAGCGTAGTTATCGGAGAGCATGAGTAGCACCGCTGTCGCTTCCAAGCGCATCCTCGTCGTGGACGACGAATCGGCAATCCTTCAAACGCTGCGCTACAACTTGGCGCGCAGCGGCTATCAGGTGAGCACGGCGGGCGACGGGCGAACCGCTCTCGCGCTCGTTGCGAGCGAGGAGCCGAACCTCGTCATCCTCGACATCATGCTGCCGGTGCTCGACGGAATCGAGACGTGCAAGGAAATCCGGCGTCAAAGCAACGTTCCGATCATCATGCTGACGGCCAAGGATCAAGAGATCGACAAAGTCGTCGCCCTCGAGATCGGCGCCGACGATTACGTCACCAAGCCGTTCTCGCTGGCCGAGTTCATGGCGCGCGTCAAGGCGTGTCTGCGGCGGGCGGAAAAGCCGCCGGGGGCGGAACGTGAGGAGCCGATCGTCTCGGGCGACATCAGGCTCGATCCGTCGCGGCATTTGCTCGTGGTGAGAGGGCGCGAAGTCGCGCTGGCCCCCAAAGAATTTGCCCTGCTGCAAGTGCTCATGGAGAATCGCGGGCGGGTCGTCACCCGCCAAATGTTGCTCGAAAAGGTCTGGGGCTACGACTTCGAGGGCGAGCATCAAACGATCAGTGTCCACGTGCGCTGGTTGCGCGAGAAGATCGAAGTGGACCCGAACAATCCGCGGCATATCATCACGGTTCGCAGCCGCGGCTACATGTTCAGGGACTAATTGGATCCACTGAGCACGGGTATTCTCGCCGGCATCGTAGGGGCCGCCGCGGGATATCTTGCCGCGCGCGGAACGCGGCGCAGCGGCGCCGTCGAAGTCGTTGCCGCACCGCCGGTGGAAGCCCCACCCGAACGCGACGACTCGCTCGAACGGCTCATGACAAGCCTTCCCGCGCCGATATTGCTCGTCGAACGCAACGGCTATATTCGAGCTTTGAATGCGGCTGCAGCAGGCCTCGTCGGGGTCGATGCGGAGCGCGCGCGAGGCCGAGCGCTCATCGAAACCATCGCCTCCGTCGATCTCGAGCGGCTGGTCCGGCGAGCTCTGGGCGGCGAAACGGCGGAAGCAACGATCGTGCTGCGCGAGGTAGGCGGCGAACGCCATCTCCTCGTGAGCGCAACCCCTCTGGATGGCGCGTCCGAAGGAGCGCTCGTGTTCTTACAAGACCGATCCAGGGTCGCGGACAGCGAGCGCATCCGTCGCGACTTTCTCGCCGATATCTCGCACGAGCTGCGAACGCCGGTATCGTCGATTCGGCTCATGATCGAGACGATTCAGCTCTCGAGCGAAGATCCCGAAGCGCTGCGGATGTTTCTTCCGCAAGTTATCCTCGAGCTGGAACGGATGACGCGAATGATCGAAGATCTGCTCACGCTGGCCCGGAGCGAATCCGGCGCGGTCCCGCTCAATCGCTCGAACGTCGATCTCTCCACCGTCGTGAGCGAAGCCGCGAGCGAGTTCAGGCGCCGCGCCGACGAGCAAGACGTCGAGTTGAACGTAATACCCGCACAGCGCGTCGACGCGGAGATCGACGCCGAACGCATACGTCAAGTCGTCGCCAATCTCGTCGACAACGCGCTGCGGCACACGCCCGCCGGCGGCCGGGTACGCGTCGACCTCATCACGCGGGACGGCGACGCGATTCTCCGCGTGCGCGATGACGGCGTCGGCATTCCGTTCAAAGATTTGCCGCACGTTTTCGAGCGGTTCTACGTGGTGGATCGCTCGCGCTCGCGCGATTCCGGCGGTACCGGACTCGGGCTTGCAATCGTCAAGCAAATCGTCGAAGGGCACGGCGGGTCGGTGCACGTGGATTCCGAGCTAGGGAGCGGGGCATCGTTCTCGTGCCGGATTCCGCTCAGGGCGACACAGATTAAGGAGCCTTAATGTCGCCTTAACGGCGAGTGAATTTCCGACCGGGATACTCGTCGTTGAACACGGAAAATGATGTTGCTGGAAAAAGCGCCTGAAGAACTGCGTCTCGAAACAAAACTCGAGGCGAAGTCGCTCAATGTCTATTACGGCACGTTTCACGCGTTAAAAAGCGCCTCGCTTGCGGTGCCGGCAAATCACGTGCAAGCCTTGATCGGGCCATCCGGGTGCGGCAAGTCGACGTTTTTGCGCGCGCTCGACCGAATGCACGATCTGACGCCCGGTGCGCGTGTCGAAGGCGTCGTCGAATTGGACGGCAAGAACATTTACGACGATGACGTCGACGCGGTGAACATCCGCGGCCGAATCGGCATGGTGTTTCAACGGGCAAATCCCTTCCCGAAATCGGTTTGGGAAAATGTGGCGTACGGCCCAAAGATCCAGGGGCTCAAAGACAAACGCCGTCTCGATGAGATCGTCGAACGCTCCCTGCGACAAGCGGCGCTGTGGGACGAGATCAGAGATCGCGTGCATCGTTCCGCAATGGATCTTTCGGGAGGGCAGCAGCAGCGGCTGTGCATCGCACGCGTGCTTGCCGTCGAGCCCGAAGTCATCCTGATGGACGAGCCGGCGTCGGCTCTCGATCCGATTGCGACGGCGAAGATCGAAGATCTCATCAGCGAGCTCAAGAAGCTGTACACCGTCGTAATCGTGACGCATTCGATGCAACAGGCGGCGCGTATCTCCGACTATTGCGCGTTTTTCCACTTGGGCGACCTGATCGAAAGCGGACCGACGAATCAGGTGTTTACCCGTCCCAAGGACCGCCGAACGGAAGACTACATCACCGGCCGATTCGGATAAACCTTAAGAACCTCGGTTATCGACTTAACATGACGTTAAAAACTCCCAGGTATCGTCAAAGCATGAAACTCATTCGCATACTCTGCGCCGCATTGGCGTTGACCTTCGGTACCAGCGTAGCCGCGTTCGCGGCCGTCGAGCTTTTGGAGACGGGCTCGAGTCTCGTTTATCCGCTGATGAACATCTGGGTGCCCTCGTACACGAAAGCACACGGCGACGTGAGGATCACGACCCAAAGCACCGGCAGCGGGACGGGTATCTCGCAAGCCGTTGCGGGCGTCGCGCAAATCGGAGCCTCCGATGCGTACATGAGCGACGCGCAGCTCGCGCAAGGCAAGATGCTGAACATTCCGCTCGCGATCAGCGCGCAGCAAGTCAACTATAACGTCCCTGGCCTCAACGACGTTCACCTGAATCTTTCAGGCCCCGTGCTGGCGGGAATCTACGACGGCTCGATCCACTTCTGGGACGATGCCAAAATCAAAGGCATCAACGCGAAGTATGCCTCGAAGCTGCCGCACGAAACAATCATCCCGATCCATCGCGCTGATGGCTCGGGCGACACGTTCATCTTCACGCAGTACTTGTCGTTCTCCGCGCCGAGCTGGAAAAGCGGCCCGGGCTTCGGAACGAGCGTCACGTGGCCCGCAGTGCAGAACGGAGTGGGCGCTACCGGGAACCCGGGCATGGTGCAAGCGTGCGAAGGCGCGAAGTACTCCATCGCATATGTCGGCGTGAGCTTCCTGGACCAAACGAATAAAGCCGGATTGGGCTTCGCGGCGCTGCAGAATCGCGACGGAAGCTACGTGCTTCCGACGGAGCAAAGCATCACATCTGCCGCCGGCGCGCTCATCGCCAAAACGCCGAAAGACGAGCGCATCTCATTAATCTTCGGACCCGGGAAGAACTCGTATCCCATCATCAACTACGAGTACATGATCATCAATCCGAAGCAGCCGAATGCGCAGACGGCACAAGCCCTCAAGCAATTTCTCGAATGGGCGCTCGGGCCGGGTCAAAGCAAGGAGTATCTGGACCAAGTGCACTTCATCCCGTTGCCAAAGAACATCGTGAACCTCAGCAAGGGACAGATCTCGCAAATCTCAGCTTAATGGCCGTTAAGCGCCTCGGCGCCTCACCGCAAGACCTCATCCTGCGCTACGGGACGACGTTATGCGCGGTGGTGACCGCTACGACGGTGTTTCTCGTGGCGATCTTTTTGATCGTCTATGCGTATCCGGCGCTGCGTTTCAACGGCTTCAACATTCTCACCGGAATGACGTGGAATCTCGGCAATCAGTACGGGACCGGCGTCGAGCGTCATGGTGGCTTTATCGGTGCACCGGGTGCGTCGTTTGGGGCGGTCGTGTTCATCTTCGGCACGATCGCCACTTCGGCGTTTGCGATGCTGATCGCAACCCCGCTCGCACTTCTCGCGGCGATGGCGATGCACTATCGCGTTCCGAGCCGCCTCAAGATTCTGGTGAACGTTCTGGTGGAGTTGATGGCAGGCGTCCCATCGGTGGTGTACGGCTTGTGGGGCGTCGGCGTGCTCGTTCCGTGGATTGCGGGCACGCTCGGACCCTTCTTCGCAGCGCACTTGCCGGGATTGGCGAATGGCGGCGGCGCGGGAAGCGGCAACGGGCTGCTCGCGAGCAGCGTGATCCTTGCGATCATGGTGTTTCCCATCATGGCCGCCACGATGCGAGACGTCATCTCGCGCTTTCCGCAACAGACGTTCGAAGCGTCGGTCGGTTTAGGCGGGACGACGTGGCAAACCGTCACGCGACTGGTCTTGCCGGCCTTGAAAGTGCCGATGTTCGCATCCGCCATGCTCGCACTTGGGCGTGCGTTGGGCGAGACGATGGCGGTACTGATGGTGTGCGGTTCTGCGGTCAATCTGCTCCCACAAAATGTTTTCGCGCCCGTCAATACGATTGCGGCCGTCATCGTTTCCCAGCTGGATAGCGCGCTCACCGATCCGACCGGCATGGCGGAGCGCACGCTTGCGGAGCTGGCGCTCGTGCTGTTTGCCATTACGTTGACCGTCAATCTCATCGCCCGCCTCATCATGAGGGGTGGCGACCGGGTGAAACGAACGGCATGAGCGAGATGGCTCTTCACGCGACGAAGTCGCGAACGCGTTCACAATCGCGCGTCTTGCTCGCGATTCGCCGCAACGTCGGCTGGGGTGTCAGCGTCCTCGCGCTCTGCGCGGTGCTGGTCATCTTGGTTGCGATCTTCTGGTTCGTGCTATCGCGCGGATTGCCGGCGCTCAATGTGAAAGTCTTGACGACGGTCACGTCCGGTATCGCCGGCGGATTGGCCAACGCGATTGTCGGCACCCTGATGTTGGTGGTCGTCGCCGTTTTCATGGTTTCCGTCATCGGATTCGGAACGGGTATCTGGCTCTCGAGCTACGCGTCGCCGGGGCCGCGCGAGCTCGTTCGATTACTCACCGACGTTCTCGCCGGCGTGCCGTCGATCGTGGTCGGATATTTCGGCTATATCTTGCTCGTGAAAATCGCCGGCTGGCAATTCTCTCTCGCCGGTGGCGCGATTGCGCTGACGATCATCATGCTGCCGTACGTCGTTCGGGGCACCGATCTCGCGCTCGAAGCGGTGCCGCGCGATTTGCGCGAAGGCGGCTTTGCGCTCGGCGCGACGTACACGACGGTTTTGCTGACGATATCGTGGCCGTACGCGCTGCCGAGCGTCCTGACGATGCTGCTCCTGGCGACCGGCATCGCCCTCGGAGAGACCGCACCGCTGATCTACACTGCCGGGTGGTCGAATTACATGCCGAGCGCGCACCTCACGCATTCTCCCGTACCGTACTTGACGTACGTCATCTGGACGTTCATCAGCCAGCCGTTCGAACAATCGCACCAGCTCGCGTACGCCGCGGCCGCAGTCCTCATGATCATGATCGTCGTGACGAACGTCGTGGCGCGGGCGTGGCTCGAAAACATGGCGCGAAGGGTGCAAGGCGCTCGTTAGATCGCCGAACACGCGTCGAGCATCGCGTGGCATACCGAAAAAATGCTGGCCGGCTAGGCGTATAGCAAGTTGACGTCTTTGCGGACGAGCTCGCGCGGCTTGACGACATCGACGTCGTCAGTCATGAGGGCGCGATCGGCTGTGCGCCATATCACGCGGTATTTTGCGGGCGGAAGCCCGTTGAGCATGTAGCAACCGTGCCGGTCCGAGCGGACGGTAAACGACAACCCCTCGGCCGTGGCCTGCACGATGATATTCATCAACGGTTGTGAGAGGCGGTCGTAACACACCCCGCCGATGGCGCCCGCCGGCTTTTCCTCGACTCGTCCGTCCCCGACCGTGAGCCCGCGGATCAGCTCGACGCGTTGCCCTTCGAGCACGCCGATCCCGCGCATGAGCGTTGACGTATAGCCTCCGGCGAGGACCATGATGTCGTACGCGCCCTCCGGCAAATCCACGGAGACTCGTCCGCGCACGTCGGTGTGCTCGGTCCGAAGA
>JBOHTT010000326.1:0-4400 GCA_050733775.1 Vulcanimicrobiaceae bacterium | reverse complement strand
CGTCACGCCGAAGGATCGCGACGTCGCGATGGTGTTCCAGAACTACGCGCTCTATCCGTACCTCACGGTGGCGGCGAACATCGCGTTCCCGCTGCGCATCGCGCGTGTGCCGAAGGCGGAGCGCGACCGCCGGGTGCACGAAGTGGCGACGATGCTCGGTCTCGCCGACTACCTCGAGCGTAAGCCGGGGCAGCTCTCAGGTGGGCAGCGGCAGCGGGTGGCGATGGGGCGCGCGATCATCCGCGAGCCGAGCGTGTTCCTCATGGACGAGCCGCTGTCGAATCTCGATGCGAAGCTGCGCGTGCAAATGCGCGTCGAGCTCGTGCAGCTGCATCGCCGCGTCAGCACGACGACCGTGTACGTCACGCACGATCAAGTCGAAGCGATGACGATGGGCGACCGGATCGTCGTCATGAACGACGGCGTCGTGCAGCAAATCGCGCCGCCAAAAGAGCTGTACGATCATCCCGTCAACCGCTTCGTCGCGGGTTTCATCGGCTCGCCGCCGATGAATTTTCTCGATGCGGAGCTGGTGCGCGACGGCGAGCGCACGTACGCGCAAGCCGGCAGCGTAAAAACGCTCGTGCCGGCAGCGCTCGCATCGAAGCTCCCCGCGCAGTCGAACGGCAAGATCGTGCTCGGCATCCGGCCGGAAGACGTGCGCGTGAGCGGCAACGGCGAGACGTCAGCCAAAGGCCGCGTCGACGTGGTCGAGCTGCTGGGTTCAGAACAGTTGGGATTCGTCGTTGTCGGACAGCAAAATCTGCTGCTGCGCACCTCGCCCGATACGCCGCTCAATGCAGGCGACGCGATCGATCTCAATTTCAACGTCGCAAAGATGCATGCGTTCGATCCGGACAGCGGCGCTGCTTACTTCTGAGTCCGCGCAAGCGGGGTGCGCGCGCCGATGAAGAAAAATCCGCCCATGACCGCGAGCATGGTGCGCAACGGCGTTATCGGCGGGTTGGTAGCCGGCGTCGTTCTCGAGCTCTTTTTGCTCGGCGCAGCGATGCTGACATCGAGCGCATCGCCGTTCGTGCTCCTCGCCGGACTGCTGCAATTCAACGCGCAGTGGGCGATCGGCAAAGCGGCGCTCGCGTCGCCGTCGTACGCGTGGCTCGGCGCAGTCGTACACTTCGCGACCTGCATCGTCTGGGGGCTGGGATTCGTGTACGCCGCGCGCTCGCGCCCACAGATCGTGCAGGCGCCGTGGATCTCCGGGCTCCTCTACGGTATCATCGTGTGGATCGGCACGCAGTTCGTCCTCGTCGCCACCGGACTCTGGACGCCTCCGACACCGAACGAAGCCGAGACCGAGCTGATCGCGTACTGCGTGTTCTTCGGACTTCCACTCGCGTACACCGTCGCAAAACTGTCGTGAACGCGGCGCGGCTCGAGATCGATCTCGACGCCATCCGCGCTAACGCCGCCGCCATCACGAAGTTCGTCGCGCCGGCGCGCTTCGCGGCTGTCGTGAAAGCCAATGCGTACGGCCACGGAATCGCCGAGGTCGCGCGCGCGCTCGACGACGCGGTCGCGCGCTTTTGCGTGTACGAAGTCTCGGAAGCAGTCGCGCTGCGCGACGCCGGGATCAAGGCACCGATCCTCATCTTAGGGCCGATTGAGCCACGCGATCTCGACACCGCGCACGCGTGCGACGCACAGATCACGCTCTGGGACGCGGACGCGTACGCGCGCCGCGTCGCGAGCGTTGCACGGCAGCGGAAAAAGCCGTTCTCGGTGCACGTGAAGATCGAAAGCGGGGTGACGCGCCTCGGTCTTGCGCCGGCGGAAGCACCGGAAGCGTTCGCCCAATACGCGCGCACGCCCGAAATTGCGGTCGACGGCGCGTTTTCGCACCTCGCTGCGGCGGAAGAGCTCGATTCGGATTTCACGCTCGTGCAGCTGGCACGTTTTAAGGAAGCCATCAAAACGGCGCCGCCGTTGACGCAGCACATCGCCGCGTCCGCAGCCGCGCTGCTCTGGCCGCAAACGCGGCTCGATTTCGTTCGCGTCGGTATCGCGCTGTATGGCCTCTGGCCGTCGCCCGAAACGCGCGCGCGCCTCGGCGATGCGGTTCCATTGCAGCCGGCGCTGCGCTGGACGTCGGAGCTCGTTGCGGTGCGCGACGTCGAACCGGAAACGTCGATCGGCTACGGCAGGACCTATCGCACCACCGCGACGGCGCGCATCGGCGTCTTGCCGCTCGGCTACGCCGAAGGCATTCCGCGCGCCGTTTCCAATCGGGGCGCGGTGCTCGTCGGGGGCAAACGGTGTCCGATTGTCGGGCGAGTGTGCATGAACATGACGATGGTCGACGTGACCAGCGTCACAGAAGCAGCGCCTGGAACGCCGGTGACACTCATCGGACGAGACAGCGATGCGATTTTACGTGCGGAAGACTGGGCCGATTGGGCGCAGACAATCGACTACGAGATTGTGGCCCGTCTCCCACGCGAATTGCCGCGGGTTTATCACACCGCCTGACGAAAGCGGCCCCATGTCGTTGGTGGCCCGGTATCACGACATCGTTGCAGCGTTTGCTTTGCGCAGGTACATGATCTGCCTCGCGAGCGCGCCGCTTTTACTTGCGCTTGCGTTTACCTTCGGCGACTACACGTTGCGCGAAGGCGCGGACACGTTCGCTGCCGTGCTCGGCATCGTCGTCTGCGCGATTTTCGTCATTCGTCAATCGCTGCGATGGTATCTCAAGCCGATCAAGACCGTGCTGCGTTCGATCGACAATCACGATCGCGATTATTCGGATCTGCCCGTGGTGTGGGAACGCCTGCGCTGGATGCCGCTCTTTGCGGCCGGGCTGCTGGCGTTCTTCTACGACGTAGTGTGTGTCGCCGCGCCGCTCATCGCAAACGTGGTCTCCGGCGATCGGTTGACGCGCAATCTCGAAGCCGCGCCGCTGCTGATGGCGCTGGCGACGACGATCGTGTCCGTTCCTTTATATCTTTCGACGGAGCAAACCGCGGCGTCGCTCGCTGCCCTCGCTTGCGAAGCCGTCGGGCTGGACGTTCCGGGCGACGATCGCCGCGAAGGCGGCATCGCGCGCCGCCTCTCGACGACGCTCGCAGCGCTCGCAGCCGTCATCTTGCTCGTGATGACCGCCGGCACGCTGCATTTAGTCTGGATGATCCAGACCGGTCGCGCGGATTTGGTCCAAGCGGAGAGCGTCGCGATCTGGACGCTCGTCTTCTCTGCCCTCGCCGCCGGCGTGTTCACGGCGCTCGTCGCTTCCTATTTGAACCTGAGCATTGCGCAGCCTATTCGCCGCGTCGCGGCAATGATTCGCCGTGGGCAAGACGGCGATATCGTCTCGGGGCGCGATCTGCGCTACGAGCCGCAAGCGCCGCACGAAGTGGGCAATCTCGTCGCCGCCTTCGTCGCAACGAACGTCGCGCTCGCGCATCTCGCAGAAAATTCGCAGCGCATCGCGCGCGGTGATTTGCACGTGGAAGTCATCCCGCGCTCGCGCGTGGATTCGCTCGGCATCGCGCTGCGCCAGCTCGTGGAGACGGTGCGTCGCGCCTTCGGTGACGCACAACGCGTCACGCACGCGCTGCAAAGCTCGGCTGAAGCGCTCGCATCGCGCGCGACGGAGCTTTCCAACGGCTCGTCCACCACCGCAGAAGACCTTCAGTCTTCCAGCCAAGCGATGCACGAGATCGATAAGACGATTGGTGCCGTCTCGCAGGCGACGGCGTCAGTGCGGCGCGCCGCGAATAGCTCGCTGGCACTTGCGGACGAGCTTGGTGCGGCAGTGTCGTCGGCGACGACGGCGATCGACAAACTCGATGAAGTCACGAAGACGCGCGAATCGACGGCACGCGAAGCTCACGAGCTGGCAGAACGCGCCGCGGAGCGAGGAGCCGACGTCACCGCGTCGCTTGCGGAAGCCACCGGCGCGTCGCGCGAAGCGGCTGCCACGATGGAACGGCTCTCGCAGGCGGTGCTGGCGCTCGCCGATGCGTCCGCGCAGATCGGCGCGATTGCAGACACGATCGAGGGGATTTCGGATCAAACGAATTTGCTCGCGCTCAATGCTGCAATCGAAGCGGCGCGCGCCGGCGAGCACGGACGCGGCTTTGCCGTCGTGGCCGAAGAGATCCGCAAGCTCGCCGACGGCTCGGGCACCGCGACCAAAGAAATCGCGATGCTCATTCGCAAGATTCAGAACGACGTCGAGCGCGCCGTCTCGGAGACGAACCTCGGACGCGCTGCCGTCGAGCACGGCCGCGAGCGGACGGTAGCGGCGTCGGAGTCTCTCGCCGGCATCGTCGGCGACGTGTGCGGCATCCGCGACGACGTCAACACCGCACTAAACCTGTCCACATTGCAGAAGCACGTGCGCGACACGCTGCGCGGGGCGAGCGAAGAGCTCGGTTCGC
>JBOHTT010000325.1:0-3954 GCA_050733775.1 Vulcanimicrobiaceae bacterium | reverse complement strand
CACTGAGGGCTGCAAACCTCGTCGCGTGCCGAACGTCTTGCGAAAGTTTTAGCGCGCTCATCGCCGCCTATCGTCCTTCCACGGTGTCGCTCACGGTCGCGACGGCAGGCCATCCCGCACCGATCTTCGCGCGCCGGGATTTCGCCGTGACGCTGCCGGTCGAAGGGCTGTTACTCGGAGTCGATGCGGACGCGCAATACCACGATGTCGAGCTTCCGCTTTTCGAAGGCGACCGCATCTTGCTCTACACGGACGGCCTCATCGAAGCGCAAATGGTGCCAACGGTGAGCGAGGAAGTGCTGAAGGACCAACTCTCGCGGAACGTCTCCGTTCGTCTCATGGTGGACACCCTCGTCCCGCCAGAGCCCTCCGACGACGTCGGGGTGCTGCTGCTGAAATATAGCGCTTAAAAGAGGCACGCAGTACGAGCGCCAATCGTAACCGATGGTGCTCCGCTTCTTTTTCGCCGGATTTGTGCTCGCGCTGACGCTCGCGTCCGCCGCATCCGGTCGCAGCGACGATGCGGCCTCATTGCTGGCGAAGAACAAAGCTTTTGCCGGTTGGGTCTTCGGCGACCCGTCCATGGCTGGTTTGCTCCTGACGGGGAACGTCGGCGAGCGGCAGATCGTCGATCTTCGTCGAGGCGCATTGTGGCGAAGGACGATCGTCGATCTCAAAACAGGCGTCAGCAGCGACGTCGGATATACCGGAAGGCGTTTCTGGTATGCGGATTTCAACGGCTTCACGGTTCCGCTTCGCGGCGATGCGGTGAAGTATGAAGTTGCATATCAAGTTGTGATGAATCAAGGATTGCCGGCACTCACCGGAGAGCTGCGCGGATCGACGAGCCTGAGCGGCACTCCGGCGGAGATCGTGCGCGTGCAGCCGCCGGAAAGTTATCCGATAGATGCGTACGTCGAACCGTCATCGGGACGTCTGTTGCGAGCGGTGATCGATCCGAACGGCTTACCGACGACGATCGACATTTTGAACTACGCCGACCTCGACGGTAAGAAAATCATCTCCTCGTGGCACATCGGTTCAGAGATCACGACTACGGATGTCGAACACACCGCGATCGTCAATGCGGATTTTCATCCGCCGGCGCAAAGGGCGAGCTGGTCGTTCGGCCCGCTACAGCCCATCCCGATCGCCTTTAGCGGCGGTCGTATGTGGATACGCGCGGCGGTGAACGGTGTCGCAGGGGACTTCATGTTGGACACCGCCGCGATCAGCATTTTTCTCAACCCGAGTTTCGCGAAACGTGCGCGCGTGAAGGATATCGGAGGCATCGCGAACGTCGACGCGCTCGAAGTCGGCGGTAACGTGCTGCACAACGTTCGGGTTCGCACCAAACTCGACGCGCGCGGTCCGCTGCAAGATTTCGACGGACTGCTTGGGTTCGATTTTCTCGCGGGAGCGATCGTCGACGTCGACACCGCCAAAGCAGAGCTGACGATCTACGATCCGGCGCACTACGCCGTGACTGCTTCGGGGCCGCCCGTCGTGCTCGATCTCCGCTCCGGACAAGCGCGCGTGCCGGTCACCTTGAACGGTCGCGTGAAGGGCCATTTCTTGTTTGACACCGGCGAGACGACTGCGGTCGTGGCGACGGAGAAGCTCTATGGGCCGCCGCGCGGGGTGGAGATGCGCACGGAGTCGACGGCACAATTTAATTCCGCACCGGTGAACTGCGGGCGCCTGCAGCGCATCGAGATCGGCGGCGCGCTGAGGTATGACAACGTCCCCGCGTGCTTTGGCGACTACACCGAACTCTTCGGCTCGGACGGCGGGGTCATCGGCCTGGATTTCCTCAAGCGTTTTGACCTCACGTTTGACTATCCCGAAGCGGTGGTTTACCTGACGCCGCTCAAACAGTAAAGGATCCGCCTCGCCGGAGTATCGCGGCCGGTCTCGGCGAAGGGAGCCGCCGGAGGGTTCCTATGCGCCGTTTTCTGCAGGCCGTTTTTGTCGTTGTCGCATTGGTGTCGAGCGGCGTGCGCGCGCCCGCGGCTGACGACGCACAAAGTCTTCTCGCAAAGAACAAAGCCTTTGCGGGCTGGACGTTCGGCGATCCGTCGATGGATGGATTGCGGCTCACGGGTAACGTCGGCAAAAGGCAGATTTTGGACCTGCGGCGCGGGGCCATTTGGCACGCAACATACACCGACGATAAGTTGGGAGTGTCGAACGACATCGGGTACACGGGCAAGCTATTTTGGTCGACGAATCAAAATGGTTTCACGGTTCCAGTTCTCGCGGATGGTGTGAGGTATGAGCTCGCCTTTCAAATCCTCATGAATCAAGGGATCCCGCTGCTGCCGGGAACGCTGCGCGGAAAGGCCACCGTAGATGGGGTGCAAACGCAAATCGTTCGTGTCGAGGAAAAGGATGCGTTCCCCATCGATGCATACCTCGATCCGCAGTCCGGCAAATTGTTGCGAGCAGTAATCGACCCTGACGGAAGCGCAAGCACGTTCGACATCCTCGGCTACCTGGATCTCGACGGCAAAAAGATTATCTCTAAGTGGAAGGTTGGCGACACCACAGCAGAATTCACAAAAGCAGAGCATGCCAAGATTCCCGATGAAGCGTTTCATCCGCCGACGCGCAAGGCGGTGTGGGAATTCGCGCCTCCTGAGCCCATGCCCATCACTGTTTCGCGTGACCGCATCTCATTGCGCGCATCGATCAATGGAGTCGAGGGTAACTTCATCTTTGACAGCGGCGCCAGTGGGATCACGTTAAATGCTGATTTCGGCGACCGCGCAAAGGTCAAGGTCTTAAAAGCGACGACGACTTATGGCCTTAACGGGGCAACGAATGCGTCAATAGCTCGAGCGGACACCATTAAAATCGGTGGTAATGTTCTGCACAACGTAATAATATCGGTCGGCACCAACGCGCACGGGCGATGGGAGGACTTTGATGGACTCATCGGCTTCGACTTTCTCGCGGGCGCGATCGTCGACATCGACGTCCCCAAACAGAAGATGACGATTTTCGATCCGGCAAAATACGCAGTTAACGTCGCCGGTCCAGCACTGCCGCTCGATTTGCGGCGCGGATGGGCGACCGTTCCCGCAACGCTCGATGGCCGCGTGAAAGCGCACCTTTCCTTTGATACTGGTGACCCGATGTCGGTATTCGTGACTGACAGCTTGTACGGGGGTGGCCGGGGCGTTCAAATGCGACTTGAGGGCTATGCCCGCATGGGAGGCGCCGGAGGAGATTCCCAGCAAATTGCTAGCTGCGGCCGTATCGAGAGCATCGAAATCGGAAAAATCAACTACGGAAATGTCCCCATATGCTTCGGCCGGAGCAAAGTGCTCTTCGGTAACGATCAGGGGATTATCGGACTGGACTTCATCAAACATTTCGATCTGACGTTCGACTATCCAGACGGACTTCTATATCTGACCCCGCTGGGCAAGTAGAGCCTAACTGCTACTCAATGCAAACTAGGTATCCAATGCACTCATCGTTTTTCCACAGCGTTCACAGGCATTTCCGGCATCACTGTGGATAACGGGCGCTCCTCAGACTCAGAATCCGTGCATATCGATACTGCTGCGGTGCATGCAGGGTCGTTTTCTACGCCACCCAACCGAAGCTCGTCACCGCCGCTTTATGCTGCGTCGTCATACGAGTTCGGCGATCTCGATGCGATCGAAAAAACATACGAAAATAGCCTCTATAGCGCCGTTTATGGTCGCTACGGTGGGCCTAACGGTGCGCAATTTGCCGCGGCGATCGCGGAACTGGAGGGGGCGGAGTATGCCGTCGCGGCCGCCTCGGGCATGGCCGCGATCGACGCCGCCTGGGGCCCGATTTGCGGTCCTGGGAGCCGAATTGTGGCCAGTACGGAGCTCTATGGCGGGGCCTACGATTTACTTGAGAAAGACTATCGACAGCGGGGCGTCGAGGTGGAATTCGCCCCTCAAGGGGACCTCC
>JBOHTT010000324.1:0-3713 GCA_050733775.1 Vulcanimicrobiaceae bacterium | reverse complement strand
AGGCGCTTCGCCCCAGGCTCCGCGCCCCCCGCGCTGCGCGGCGGGGCCCCCGGTGCGCTCGGCCCATCACCATGACGACAGCACAGGATTTTAACGCCGGCCTCGCAACGACGCCGCCGGACGCTCGGTCGTTGACGGTTTCTCAAACGGCCTGGTGGGTTGGGTTGATATCGATCCTGTTGCTCGCGCTCGCGCTGCGCGTCATCCACATCCACAATCCGGTCATGGACCATCCGGCGTGGCGGCAGGGCGACACGGCGGCAATCGCGCGGAATTTTGCGCAGCTGAACTTCAACATCTTCTATCCGCAAACCGATTACGACGGCCCGCCTCCAAACTACGTGCAGCTCGAGCTGCAGATCGTCCCCTATCTCGCCGCAATCGGCTACAAGCTGTTCGGCATTCACGTGCTCTTCGGCCGCGCAATATCGATCGCGTTCTCTCTCGGGACCGTTCTGCTCGTCGCACTGTTTGGCCGTTGGCTCTTCGATTCGGCGCTCGCGGGCCTAGCCGCGGCGTTGCTTTTCGCGATTTTTCCCGGCAGCGTGTACTACGGTCGGACGTTCATGCCGGACACCGCCATGACGTTCTTCCTGACTGCTGCGCTATTCGCGTCGCTCCGCACGCTGCTCTCGCCTTCGTCGCGCGCGATTCCGTGGCGGGAGATCGGTGCCGGCGTTCTCATGACGCTCGCGTTCTTGGCGAAGCCCGTTTCGCTGCTGGCGATCGTTCCGGTCTACGCAGCCGAGATGAACGGCCGGAAGACGGCAGTTCCGTGGCGCGCCACGTTGATCGTCGCTCCCGCGCTTCTGTTGCTGTGGTTGTATTTGACCTACGTCGGAGCGCATGCCGAATGGCACTGGGCCAGTGCGATCACGCAGAAGCACGTCGTCCCTTCGCTGCTGACGGCGATGCGCTCGCCGCACGCGCTCGCGGCGAAGCTGGCGATCGCCGTTACCACCGTTCCGTGGATGCTCGCAACGACGATGCTCGGACCGGTAGGATTTGGTCTCGCGCTGGTGGCGCTGCTCGTCCCGCTGGGTGCGCGCTCCGCCGCCTTCCTTTATGGATGGGCCGCAGCCGTCGCCGTCTACGCCTTCGTCGTCGTGACCGTTGAGCGGGTGGACTATTATCTCTATCCCGCACTGCCGCTTGCGGCTCTTGTAGGCGGAGCCCTTATCGCGCGTCTCGCCGCCGCGTGGACCGATGCTTCGCAAGCCGCGAAGACGGCGGTGGCGGCCGGAACGGTTCTCGCGCTCGTTCTCACCGTCGGGACGAACGAAACCCTGATCCGGCCGTATTATCAGTACCGCCACGCCGTCTACGCAACCGCAACGCATTTAGCTCAGACGCTGCAGCCCGGCACGCTCGTCGTGATGGCGCACTACGATCCGTCGATTCTGTACTACATGCAGCACAAAGGTTGGGAGGAGGATCCCGCTCTTTGGACTCCGTTCGACGAACAGAGCGCGATCAAAAAGGGTGCGCGTTACTTCGTATCGGTCGAAGACAATCGCTTTCGGCATAACGCCGAGCTCTACGCGTGGATGCAGCGCTTCCCGCTCGTGCCGAATGCAGGCTTGTGGCCGGTCTATGAAACGGACTATGCACGGGTGTTGCCCGGCGCCGAGCAGCGCTGGCAGCAATTCCGTCGCGAAGAACGTCTAAGGCAGCGGTAAGAGCGAAGAGGGCGCTGCCAGCCGCTCGTTGCCGGTGCCCGTGCCGGTTTCGACGATTTGACGGAAACGTTCCAGTCGTGTGAGATTTCGCTTGACATCCTGGTTCAGCTCGTACGACATATCGATCGCGCGACTGAGATCCACGGTATCGTAGCTGTACTGGAACCGCTTGAGGCTGTTGACGATCGACGTGTTGAGCGTGTTTAGCTGCGTGTACGAGCGGATGATGTCTTGGCCCGCCGTCCGATATGACGGATAATTTGAGATAACGATCTCGCGTTTGAGCCGCGCTTCAGAAAGCTGTTGACGCAAGTCGATGACGCTAGGATCTTTCGGATCTATTTTCTCCGCTACGGCAAGTGCGTCGAGCGCATCGGCGAGTCTGCCGCTGCGATACGACTGCTCCGCCAGCTCGAGCTGCACGGAGACTGCGCCGGCTCGCGCATGCGGGTCTCTGGGATCGACGTCCAACGCCAAGCGATATGCAAGCGCGGCGTCTTTCAGATTATGCGAAATCAGCGCACGATCGCCTTGGCTGTCGCGCGTACGGACGATCCAGCTTTCTACCGGTCCCGCGCAACCTGTGGTCGATAACAGGCTAAGCGCCAAGAGCGCGGCGACGACTATCTTACGCGTCATCGTCGCGCACGGTTCGACGCCCGCACCGAAAATCACCTGAATCCATGTAAGAAAAAGGACGCCACGTGGGAGATGGCCCACGCGCCCGGCCACAGCAAGGCTTGCGAGACGATCGTGCCGAGGACGGCCGTTATCGTAAGGCCCAGCACCATCGCGCGAATCGAGTCCAGCGAGCGTTCGCCTTTCACGGCTTGATCGACCATCAACGCTGACGTTGGGTCGACGAAAAACGTGAAGGCCAGCGTACCGATGCCGTTGACGATGCCTGAAAGCCCCGCCGCCGTCGTGCGAGCATCGAGGTTCAGCACGCTAGCCTCGTACGCCGACGGCACGCCGATCGCATAAATCGCCATTACCACGAGATTGCCGAACAAGAGCTTCGGTGGAATCGCTTCGCGCGTGTATGCAAGTACCGTCTTTATTTCGGGTAAGCGCACGCTGCTCAGCACATCCATCATCACCCGAGGATCTCCGAGGCGCACGAGCGCGCGCAAGACGGAATTCCGACGCTCGAACGAGCGGATGCCCCGCATGAAGAGATAGATAAACATGGGGAGCAGCAAGCCGCCGACGATCGTGCCGATGGTGCCGGCCGCCACGATGGCGCGCATCTGCAGATCGAACGTGTGGCTCACAGCGGGCGGAACTGCGCTCAGCTTTTGAGAAATCGACGGGCGCGTCGCATTGTCGGCGAGCGCGCCCAGCGACGGCGTCAGAAACAGCGCCGCTAGACGGCTTGCCGTCACGAAAAGATTGAAGAGCGAAATCGACGTTGCGATGCGATGCGTCCGCACGCCGGCGTACCGTGCGGCATACGCGCCGATCTGAATCGCTTGCGTCACGGCGTTGAGCGCCATCGCAACGATGAGCTGCGTGGCCCAAAACGAGGCCGTCGAGCTTGTCAACCTCTACGCCACGTTCGCGGTCCAGTCGATGTCATCTTCGTCGACCGGACCCAAAACGCAAAGTCCCCAACTTTCCTGTGCGAAGATCGATTTTGAAAGCCGCCTCACGTCCTCGACGGTGACCGCGTCGATGCGGTTCTCCAGCTCTTCCTCCGAGATGTGGCGGCCGAAGGTGAGCTCGTTACGTCCGAGCCGCATCATACGGCCGGAAACGCTCTCGAGGGCGAGCGTCAGACTGCCCTTGAGATGTTCTTTCGCCAGGTCGACCTCGGCATCGGTGAGACCGCGCTCGTACGTTTGCGCAAATGCATCGCGGATGAGGTCGATCGTCTCCTGCGCATGCTCCACCGATGTCCCCGCCGAGATGCCGAACAAACCGGCGTCGCGGTATGAAACCTGAAACGAGCTTACGTTATATGCGAGCCCGCGTTCCTCACGAATCTCCTGAAAGAGGCGGCTCGACATCCCGCCGCCGAGCGCCGTGTCGATG
>JBOHTT010000323.1:0-8908 GCA_050733775.1 Vulcanimicrobiaceae bacterium | reverse complement strand
CCGACGCGCCGGAGCGCATTCTTCAAGCGTACCGGGCGCAAGGCGCGACCGCGCAAGAACTCGTGACTGCGATCCTGAGCGAGTTCGCGCTCGACGGCGGCGACGCGATCGCAGAGGTCGCGCGCGCACTCGACGAGGCAAGCGAGCTGCTCGGCCATACCTGGCAGCCCGGCGATCTGCGTCTCGCGCTCGAACGCGAGCTCGTAGCCGAAGCGCAGGGCAGCGTTCCGGCTCCGCAAGGCGCACGCGTCGCTGCGCCGGAAGCGCAACGCCCGCTTCCCGGCCGGCGCCATTTCAGCGCATCGTCGCTCAATCTCTACGCGGAGTGTCCGCGCAAGTGGTATTTCCGTTATCTGTGCGGCGCGGTCGAAGACAAGCCGACGTCCGCATCGGCGTACGGTACGGCCTTTCACGCGGCACTCGAAGCATTTCATCGCGTCTATCCGAGCGTGCGCGACGTCGCGGCTCGCGAGCTGGAGCTGCGGCTCGAAGGCGAGATCAACACGGCTTTTGAGGTACATCGCATTCACTTCGGTTCCGAAGTGGAATTTAGGCTCAATCGACGTCGCGCGCAGCGGACGGCCAAGAAATATCTGGCGTGGCTTCGCAATCGGGCAGAAAGAGAACCGTTTGAAGTCATCGGCTGCGAGATCAAGGCCGACATGAATTTGGACGGCGTCGAATTTCGCGGCTTCATCGATCGTGTCGATCGCGACACGAAAACCGGCCGCGTGACCGTCTTCGACTACAAAACGGGCTCGATCGCGGATTCCGCGGCAGAATACCGGAAGAAGATCAACGATCGCCGAGAGTTTCAGCTTCCGTATTACTACTGGGCGCGCACGCTGGCTGGCGACACGGTTCGCAGCCTCGCGCTCGTGCCGCTGCGTGAAGCACATCTCGACGTGCAGCCGATCGAGCTCGAAGTCGTGCCGACGACACCACCTGCGTCGCGCGGGCGCGACGATGCGCGGCGGGGCGTCATCGGCGCAATCGATCTCGAGCGCGCCCGAACGGCGATGGTCGACATCGCGCGCATGCTCGCGGCTGGAACGACGCCGCGCTTCGAACCAACGAAAGATCCGTCGTCGTGCCGTTACTGCGTCTACGCGCCGTCGTGTCGCGAAAAACCCGCGCCCGACGCGCAACCGTTCGCGCGATGACCGTTTCAGCATCCGCCGGTTGCACGCGAATCGTCGGCCCGCCGGGCAGCGGCAAGACGCGCGAGCTTCTCGGACGTGTGGCGGCCAGCGGCTTTCCGCCGGAACGGCTCGTCATCGCTTCGCCGAATCGCCTTGCAGCGCGGCGACTCGGCGGCAAGACCTTGAGTGGATACGCGTTTGACATTCTCGCAGAGAATGTGTTTGCGTCGCTGCTGGCGCTCGATTTGGAACGCATTGAAGACGTCGATGCCGAAGCGCACTTCGAGGAAGCGGCGAGCACGCTGTTTTCACTCGAGCTGGCCGAGCTGCTCGAACCCGGAATCGACGATGCGCCTTCCGTCGACTATGAGATCGCCGGTTTGCGCGCGCCCGAGCGCTTCGCGCAAGCAGCGTATCGTCTGATTCGTAAGCTACGTGCATACGGCATCGATCCAGAAGAATTCCGGCGCAATGCATTGCAAAAGGCCGTCGATTGGTACGCTCATCCACCCAATCTCGATCATTTGGATTTGCGCATTGCGTCCAAACGCTATCAGGAATCGCTAAACGTCGACGCACAGGAGCTCGATCGTCAACGGCGTCGCGAAGTCGATCTCGCGAAGATTCTGCATCACACCTATGAGAG
The DNA here is from genome assembly GCA_050733775.1 of Vulcanimicrobiaceae bacterium. Lineage (GTDB taxonomy): Bacteria > Vulcanimicrobiota > Vulcanimicrobiia > Vulcanimicrobiales > Vulcanimicrobiaceae > JAFAMS01. The sequence continues at coordinate 7,120 of JBOHTT010000323.1, read as the reverse complement.
CTACGTCGCCGACGCGGAAGAGCGCGGCTGCTTGACGGACGTCGATGCGATCGCCGAAGCAACGCGCGTCCTGCGCGACGTGTCCGGAGCCGGTCCGCTCGCGCGCGAACGCTACGCACTCGCCTTCGTCGACGACGCGCAAGACCTGACCGTAGGCGAGCTGGACTTCTTGCGAGGCATTTTCGGCGAAGCGCTCGCGGGCGTAACGTTCGCCGCCGACGCCGATCAAGCGACGCGCCTCTTCTGGGGGGCGCGGCCGGACCGGGTGTTCGCGTGCGGCGAGCCGCACGAGCTCGCACCGCCTGAAGTGCCGCACGGCACGATCGTCGCTGCCGCGTACGAGTTTTTGCACGACCGCACGATCGTCACGAATCCGAAGGGACGCATCGCGCTCTTCCGTGCGCCGACGCAGGAGCGCGAGGCAACATTCGTCGCCTCCGAAGCCGCGAAGCTACTGGCGGACGACACACCCGCGGAGTCGATCGCGGTGCTCGTGCGTTCGCTTGCGTGTGCGCATCCGTACGTCGAAGCGTTGCTCGAGCGCGACATCCCCGTCAATCTCATCGGCGATCTCGACTTGCTGCGGGCGCAGTCCGTGCAAGATGCACTCTCGCTGCTCTGGGCTGTAGAAGACCTCTACCGGCACGATTGGCTGCTGCGCACCTTGCAGACGCCGACGCTGCGGCTCTCCGATGCAACGCTCGCTGCGCTTTGCGGTGAGCCGGCAAGCGCGCAAGCACGGCTGTTTCCGCGCACCGAGCTCGAGGCGGAAGAAACGTCAGGGCGCGGTGCGGTCGATCGCGGCCGCGACGTACGCCTCGGTCGCAACGTCGAAACCGGCGAGCGCGATGCCGACCTCACGAACGAAGCGCGCGAGCGGCTCGCGCATTTTCGCGCGCTGCGCTCGAGGTGGAAAGCTATCGTCGACGACGCGCCGCTCGAAGACGCGGCTCGGCTGATCTTCACGGAAGGCGGCTTGTTTGAAACGGTGCGCGGCGAGAACGCTGCCCGCTGGGGGCACCGCGTCACGCTGCTCGAGCGGCTGCTCCTAGAGATCGCGGCTTTTGCAGCGCGCGATCGCACGCGCACGCTGCGCGACTTGCTGCTGCGTTTCGAGCGCATCGTGACGTCGGAGTGGCCCTACTGCAGTCCTGATTTCGCCGGCGGCTCCGGCGTAACGGTGGCGCAAATCGATGCGGTCAAAGGACGGACGTTTCGTTCGGCATTCGTGCCAAATTTACGCGCCGGTGCGTTTCCGCCGTATTGGGTACCCGAAGCGTTCGTCTATACGGTGAAGTGGGGAATCATTCCGAAAGATAACGTCGGTGACGCGCGGGCGTCGCGAACGGCAAAGTTCACGTGGTATCAGCACCAAGCAAAGGTGCTCGAACACCACGCGAACGAGGCGCGGCATCTGCTCTTTTGCGCGATGACGCGCGCCACGGAACGCTTGTGGCTGAGCGCCTGGGGCCATGCGACGCGAGGGATTTCGGCACCCGAGTTGCTCGCTGAGCTGGAGGCGCTACCGTTCTTCAGACGCTGAGCATCGAGACCGTTCGGCTCGACGATTACGTCAGCGACGTCCTGCCGTACTCAGCCGCAGAATGGGCCGGCAGTAGAACTTTGGAACGTTACGCCGGCGATTTGCGTTCGTTCGCGAGCACCGGGTACGCGCGGCGCCGCTTTCGTTTGGTCGGGACGCGCGTAGACGGTGCGATCGTCACATCGTGCAAGCGTTACGAGCGTGAGCTGCGTTGCGGCGACCGCCTCATGCGGGCGATCGGTATCGGCGCAGTCTTCACGCGGCCGAGCCATCGGGGGCGTGGCCTCGCAACGGCGATGCTTGCCGCGCTGCTCGATGCGGAACGCCAAGCTGGAACGGATCTCGCGTTCCTCTTCTCGGATATTCGTCCGCATTTCTACGAAGAGCTTGGCTTTATATCGCTTCCGTCGCGACTGATTACGCTGCGCGCGGATTCGCTTTCGGGCGAGCGCGTCACCACATCACGGCTTCGCGACGCCGATATCCCTGCGATATCGCGCTGCTTCGCCGCACTCGACGAGACGCGTCACGCCGGACTACGACGCACACCGATCGTGTGGAATCTCGTCGGCACGCATCATCGCATCGACCCCGCACGCGCAGATAACGTCGACCTCGCCATACGCGGCGGTCGCGGCGGTCGCGGCGGCATTCTCGCGTATTGTCTCGGCCGCCGCGTCGTCAAAGCCGACGCTTATGCGCTGGATGAATTTGGGTTTGCGAAAGGGCACGAACATCTCGTCGGGCCGCTGCTTCGCGCGGCAGCCGGCGATTTGCGCAAAATTACCGGGTGGCTTCCGCCACAACCCGCGCGCGATGCGTTGCCCCGAGGCACCGTGCGCGTAAGGCGCGATGCGATCTTGATGGCGGTGCCGCTTTCACGAGGCGCGCGGGCACAATGGCGAACGCTCTTCCCGGAGATCGGTCGCAGCAGCGGCGACCCGCTGTGGAGCACGGATCACGTCTAGCGCGCGGGTAGTCGCGCGTGGGGATCGTGCTTCAACCCCCAGCGCATGAGCTCGCTCAGGACCGGCCGCAAGTCGCGGCCTTTTCTCGTGGGCGCATAGAGCACTTGATGGTGCTCGTCGACTGAGCGCAAGATCAAGCCGGCCGACTCCAGCCGGGTGAGCCGGTTCGCAAGAATGTTCGTTGAGATGGCCTCGGCGGAGTCGAGCAGCTCGCCGTAGCGCTGCTTTCCTCGCAAGACCAAGTCGCGCAGGATCAGGAGACTCCAGCGGTCCCCGATCAGCTCGAGGCTCAACGAAATGGGGCAGTGAGAACGCCTGGGGGCGCGCATGCCACCAACCGTACCACATGAACTTGCAAAATGCAAGTTACTGTGCTAGCCTACTTGCGAAATGCAAGCACTAATCCTCGCCGGCCCGATTGTTCCTACGATGCTGCGTCTGGGATGGCCGACGATCGTCGTGCTCGTCATGCAAACGCTCGTAGGCGTCGCGGAAATCTACTTCGTCGGATTTCTTGGAACCGCGGCGCTGGCCGGCGTCACGCTGGCTTTTCCGGCATTGATGCTCATGACGATGGTATCGAACGGGGGCATCGGGGGCGGAGTCTCGTCGGCAATCGGAAGAGCGATCGGCGCGGGCCGGAAAGACGACGCCGACGCACTCGTGCTGCACACGTTCGTCCTCGCGATTGGATTCGGATCGCTGTTCACCGTCGGCGAATTGGTCGGCGGACGCGCGCTCTATCAGCTCCTGGGCGGCTCTGGTGACGTTCTCTCCGCGGCGCTCGCCTACGCAAATATCGTCTTCGGCGGCTCGGTACTCGCATGGATCACGGCCCTTCTCGCGGCCGCGCTGCGAGGCAGCGGCAACGTCGTCGTTCCGGCTGCGATTAGCGCCGGCGGGTTCTTCATTCTCGTTCCGCTCTCGCCATCGCTGATTTTTGGGCTCGGGCCACTACCGCATCTCGGCGTTGCGGGAGCCGGCATGGCGGTCGTGATCTATTTTGCCGCGGCTTCCTTAGTCCTGATCGCGTACTTGCGCTCGCGGCGCAGTCCCGTACGCTTATCGTTCGCGCTCGGAAACCTGCGCCTGCAGCTGTTTCGCGATATTCTCGGCGTCGGCGCCGTCTCGGCAATCGGTGGCGTACAAACGAATCTCACGGTCGGAATAGTGACCGGCATCGTGGGCGTTTTCGGTGCGGATGCAATCGCCGGCTACGGCCTCGCATCGCGGCTCGATTATCTGCAAATTCCGCTATTGTTCGGCCTGGGCACGGCGGTTGTCACCATGGTGGCCACGAACACTGGTGCGGGCAACATGGCGCGTGCTTATGCCATCGCGTGGCGCGGCGCTCTGGTTGCATTCATCTTCACCGAGACTCTCGGTTTGCTCGTCGCAATATTTCCGCAGGCATGGCTCGGGTTGTTCACGCACGACCAGCGCGTGCTCGCGGCTGGAACGGCATATCTCCACGCCGTCGCGCCATTTTACGGCATGGTAGGAGCCGGCTTACTGCTCTATTTTGCTGGACAAGGATTGGGGAAGGTCATCTGGCCCGTGCTCGCGGGAACGTTGCGTCTCCTGATCGCTTCGGGTGTGAGCTTTTTACTCGTCGTGCACTGGCATCAAAGCATGTCCTTGCTGTTTTCAGTAGTCGCAATCGGGTATTGCACGTTCGGTGCAGCGACGGCGATCTCAACGTACCTCACCGAGCGTCAACACAGTTCACCGTTAGGCGTGCGGGCAAGAACAGACGCCGCATAACTACCTTTACGCGACTTGGTCTCCCGAGGTCGGCCGCTGGTCGGCGGCCTTCCACCCGGCCGCGACGGCGGCCGGATCCCGGGCCAGCTCGCTCTGCAGCTTGTCGGCCCAAGCCTGCGTGTACGTGTAGTCGCGGTGAACGACGTCGAAAAAGCAATAGCGCGTGTCGGTCGCTTCCGGGTGCTCGCTCTTCCATTTGGGACGTACCTTATAGAAGCGGTACGCGAGCGTGTGGTAATAGAGGTTGAATTCGGGCCAAATCGACCGGACTCGCTCGACGACTTCGGAGGGCCGTAAGCGATCGACGTTCGCGACCTCGACGTGGCGGTCGCGAATGAGCACGGTGCCGGCTTGCACGTGGTCGCGCTGCTCCGGCGTGAGATCTTCGAGCCGCACGAACTCCATGGCCAGATCGGCAGCCGGGCCACCCGCGCTCTTCGGCACGAGATAGACTTTGAAATCGTAGGCCGGATCGAGGCGGACCTCGTCGTCCGTCGCGGCGTCGAAGGCCTCAATGAACTTGCGCGCAACGGCCGGCACGCGTCGGTACGAATCGTTCAACTGTTCCGAAGCGTCGCGTGCCAAGGACGCAAGAAAGACCGGAAAGCGCAAACTCGTCCCGAGCGATTGCTTTTCACCGAACTCGCGGACCAGATATGACTCGAAGTCGTGCAGGTACGCCAGCGCTTTGCCCGAGACGACGCCTTCGAGCGATTTCAGCTGCCGCGGCGTGAGCTTGTGCTCGATGCGCTCGCGCAGGCCGACGAAGAACTCGATATTGCGGCGTATGGGATCCTGCTCGTTCGGGAGATGCGCTGCAACGAGCGCGCGCAAATCCCAGCCGAGGTCCTCGCCGCCAAGCTCGGCTTGCACGGCATGGAAGAGGTTTTGCCACGCCGTCTCCATGTGCACGACGAACAGCTCGAACGAGCGCGGTTGCCGGGGCTCGTTGTAGAGATCGCAGGCGAGCAGTGCTTCCTGCTTCGCAACAGCCAGGTAATACCGATAGCCTTTTGCCATTTGCTAGCGGTGTTCAAGACCCGGTAACCGTCTCGCGCGGTTGCTACGCCCGTGCGAGCGGCTTGTTTACGATCGTCGGTGGGCGCGCTCCGTCGAGGATGGCAAGCGCGTTGTCGACGGCACCGCGCAGCATCGCGGTTTTCGACTCCACGCTGAGCCCGGCCATGTGCGGCGTGAGGATGAGCCGGTCGCGGCACTCGAACAGCGGCGATTCCCGCAACGGCTCCTGGACGAAGACGTCCAGCGCGGCGCCGGCGATCCGCCCGTCGCTCAGCGCTTGCGCGGCTGCCGTCTCGTCAACGATCCCGCCGCGAGCCGTGTTGATCAGGTACGCCGTCGGCTTCATCGTCGCGAGCTCGGCGGTCGAAATCAGCCCGCGGGTGTGCGGCGTCAGCGGTACGTGCAGCGAAACGAAATCCGAAGTCGCGAGCAATTGCTCCATCGAAACGAAACTTGCGTCGACGTCCGCGGGCGCGATTTCGCCGAGAACATCGTAGTACTGCACGCGAATACCGAGCGGAATTGCGAGTCGCGCCAACGTCCGCCCGATGCGACCCATGCCGACGATCCCGAGCGTCTTTCCAAGCGGCGAGACGGCGTTCAGCAGATTGCGTTCCCAAGTTCCTTTACGCGTGACCGCATCCGAAAACACGATTTGTCGGGCCAGTGCAAAGATGAGACCGATCGTGAACTCTGCAACCGCAACGTCGTTTGCGCCCGGCGTCGTCGTCACGAAGATTCCGCGCTCGTTGCACGCCTCCACGTCGATGGCATCGTAGCCCACGCCGGAGCGCGACAACACTTCCAAGCGATCGGCTTGACCCAGTGCCTTGCGCGTGAAGCGATCCGTCCCGCAAATCCAGGCGCGCACGCCCGGAATCATCTCGGCGACTTCTTCCTCACTGAGCGGCCGCGGCAGCGTGTGGATCCGAATTGAGTATCCGGCCTCTTCGAGGCGCTTGAGCTCGGCGCGCCCGCTCGGAATTGTGTCGAGCAGGGAGATGGTAATCATAATGTCGGAACGTGGGGAAGCGTTACTCATGAGAGCGAGTACCCGATGGCGATAAAGAGTTCCCGTCTTGCGGTTACGCTCGCGGACGTCGAACGTGCTGCCGCAACGATCGCCGGGCGCGTGCGACGCACGCAGCTCGTCGAATCGCCGTGGCTTTCGGAAGCCACGGCAGCACGCGTCTTTCTCAAACTCGAGAATCGTCAGCTTACCGGTGCGTTCAAAGAGCGCGGCGCGGCAAACCGGCTGTCGCTGCTGACCGCGGACGAACGCAAACGCGGCGTCATCGCGCTGTCTGCCGGAAACCATGCGCAAGCGGTTGCATACGTCGCTCAAACGCTCGGAATTCCAGCAACGATCGTCATGCCGACGACCACGCCGTTCTTCAAGGTTCGGCGCACGGAAGAATTCGGCGCGAACGTCGTACTGCACGGCGAAACGCTCGCGGCAGCTGCCGAGCGAACCTTGGAGCTTCAAGCCGAGCGCGGCCTCGCGTACGTTCATCCGTACGACGATGCCGCGGTCATCGCCGGCCAGGGAACCGTCGGCCTCGAGATCGTTACGGACGCGCCCGATCTCGATGCGATCGTCGTTCCCGTCGGCGGTGGTGGACTGCTCGCGGGAGTACTCGTTGCGGTCAAAGCACTATCACCGAAAACGCAGGTAATCGGCGTTGAGACCGAAGTGTATCCGTCGCTCGTGCGATCGCTGACGGATCACGTAGTGCCCGAGACGACGAGCGAGACGATTGCGGAAGGCATTGCGGTCAAGAATATCGGCGATATTCCGCTGGCCATTGCCCGCGAGCTCGTGGAC
>JBOHTT010000322.1:0-6877 GCA_050733775.1 Vulcanimicrobiaceae bacterium | reverse complement strand
TTCATGCTCCTGCAGGCGAACGCGCGCGATCTTGCCTTCTTCGCGCGCATCGCGCATCGGCCGTCCGGCGAGATCGCGGCGCAAACTCCGTTTGGCGTGCTCGTGCCGGCGTTCGTCGTGGGCGAGCTTCGCAGCGCGTTTTCGATCGGCGTGGCGCTGTATCTGCCGTTTTTGGCGATCGATCTTGCCGTTGCCGCAATTTTGATGAGTCTCGGCATGATGATGCTCAGTCCGCCGATCGTTTCGCTGCCGCTGAAGCTCTTGCTGTTCGTGAGCGTCGATGGTTGGGCGCTGGTGTGCGCGGGGGTTACCGGCAGCTTTCGATAGAAGATAGAGTCAGTACAGGGGGTTCGTAACACCATTCGTATTTCGGAATCGCTGGAGCGGCGTCAACCATTTTTCTCCTTCGAGTTCTTCCCGCCGAAGAACGATGAGGGCGTGCGCTCGCTTTTCGAAACGATTGGTCAGCTACGAACGCTCGATCCCGCCTTCGTATCGATTACCTACGGTGCCGGCGGTTCGACCCGCGCGCGAACGCTCGAGCTTGCCAAGCGCATCCGCAACGACCTCGGTCTCGACGTCATGGCGCATGTTACGTGCGTCGGGGCGACGCGCGACGAGCTGCGGCGACTCTTTGAAGAGCTGGCCGAAGCAAACATCGAGAACATCATGGCGTTGCGCGGCGATCCTCCCAAAGGCGAGGAAGGCTTCGTCACGCCGAAAGGCGGCTTCGCGCACGCTGCAGAGATGATTTCGATGCTGACGCAGGACTACAACTTTTGTGTCGGCGCTGCGTGCTATCCGGAAACCCACCCCGAAGCCTTCAATGCTGAAACGGACCTGCGGTATGCCGTCGAAAAGGTTCGAGCAGGCGCACATTTCTTGACGACGCAGCTGTTTTTCGATAACGAGCGCTACTTCACGTTCGTGCAGCGTGCGCGCAGCATGGGGATCGACGTCCCGATCCTTCCAGGAATCATGCCGATCACGGATTCCCGGCAGATCAAGCGCTTCACGGAGATGTGCGGCTCCGAAATTCCGCTTCGTCTCCGCAGCGAGCTGGAGCGGCGAGCTGACGAGCCGGAAGCGGTCGTCGATCTCGGCGTTGCCTATGCGACGCTCCAGTGCGCCGATCTATTAGCACGCGGCGCACCCGGAATTCACTTTTATACGCTCAATCGCTCGCCGGCGTCGCGCGCGGTCTGCTCGGCCTTGCGCGCCGCAAACCGCTGGCCAGGTCTATCCCTGACGGTTTAGCAGCCATCTTCGCGTAACCTCGCGGACATCGCAAGCGCCTAGTCTCGCGAAATGGCTGCGTTCGATGGGCTCGTGCGCGAAACGTTCGTCGTTTGCGCGGTGCTCGTGCTGCCTGCAGTCATCGTTGCGACGATCGTCGGCACGGCGGTTGCGGTGCTGCAAGCGGCGACGCAAGTCCACGAGCAGACGCTGACGCTGCTTCCGAAGATCGTTGCGGTCGGCGCGCTCGCCGTATGTTTCGGACCGGCAGCAATGCGATTGTGCGGCACGCTGTTCGGTACTGCGCTCGCTGCAATCCCCGCGCTCGTTCGCGGCGGATGACCGCGACGCTCTGGCTCGCGTTCGCGCGAGCAATCGGCTTTTTCGCGCGGGCACCCGGTTTCGCACGGCTCGGCGTGCCGCCGGCGCTGCGCGCGGGCTTTGCCTTTGCGCTCGCAGTTGCGATTGCACCGTCGATTCCGAACGAGGCGCAACGCGACGGCGTCCCGTTCCTGATTGCGATAGCCGGCGAGGCGCTTGCCGGAGCGACGCTCGGAATTGCCGCGACGCTCGTCGCGGAGTCAGTCGGCGCAGCGGGGCGCTTGCTCGATGATTTCGTCGGGTTGCGCGCCAGCATCCCGGGCATCGCCGTCGCACCTGCGGGCCTCGGCGGACTGTGGACGCTCGCGTTCACCACCGCGTTCTTCACGCTTGGCGGCTGCGATGCGCTCGTTGTCGCATTCGCACACAGCTTTTCCGTGTTGCCGCTCGGCGCCGCGCTCGACGGCACGATACTGCACCGCTCGAGCGTCGGCTTCGCGATTGCATTTATGCGGCTTGCATTCGAGCTGGCGATGCCGGGATTGTGCATCGCGTTGTGCGTTCATGCCGGCCTGGCCGGGCTCGCGCGCGTGGTGCCGCGCTTCTCACATCTGTCGCTCGCGTATCCGGTCGCCTACGCGGGCGTTCTGCTCGCGGCATTCGTCTCGATTGGATCGTTGCGGACGCTGGCGGGCGCGCCGTGAAACAGTTCGAGCCGACGACGTCGCGGCTCGAGCGCGCGCGCCGCGAAGGCGATCATCCGCTCTCGCGCGACGCCGTCGCCGTGGCGGCGTTCGCCGGGTCGCTGCTCGCGCTCTCCGCGACGGCGACGATGACGGCGAACGCGATGCACGAGGGCTTGCGGGCTTCGCTGGACGGCGCCGGACTCGCGCGTTTGAACGTGGTCCTTGCAGCGCTCGTCGCCGTCGTCTCGATCTCCGGCGGCGCGCTGGCCGTACTCGTAAGCCTGCTGCAAACCCGCGGGTCGTTTCGCATGCCGGCAATGCGCCTAACGTTCGGACGAACGTTTTCGCGCGACGCGTGGACCGGCGCACTTCGCGGCACGATCGTTGTTGCAGCCGGAGCCGCCGGCATGGCACTCGCTATCGCTCCGCGGCCGAGCGCCATCGGCGGAACGCTTGCGGCTGTTGCCGTTGCGGGAGGCGTTGGCGCGCTGGCCGACGTCTTTGCAGCGCGCACGGCGTGGCGGCGCCGCCTGCGTATGACGCACGAGGAACTACGGCACGATCTGCGCGAGCACGACGGTAATCCGCAGACGCGCGGTCGGCGCCGGCGATTGCACCGCGAGCTGATGCGCGGCGCGGTGCGCGAAGTGCGCCGGGCCAGCTTCGTTATCGTGAATCCGACGCACGTCGCCGTGGCGGTGCGCTACGCACCGCCGCAGACGCCGGTTCCCGCAATTCTCGTTCGGGCCGCCGATGCGAAGGCGCGCAAAGTGCGCGAGCTGGCCGCGGAGCTCTCCGTTCCGATCATCGAGGATCCACCCTTGGCGCGTGCCTTGTACGCGCACGACGCCCTCGGCCCGATTCCGCCCGAAGCGTACGTCGCCGTCGCGCAGATCGTCGCATATCTGCAACGCCGCGGGTGAACAAGCAGCGTTCGACCTATGCGTTCGCGACGGTCGTGCTCTCGATCGTCGTCGTTCTCGTCGTTCCGCTGCCGCCGCCGCTGCTCGATCTGTTGCTCGGCATCGACATCCTCGGCGCCGCGCTCATTTTGCTCGTTGCGATTCGGGTAGAAGAACCGCTGCAATTCTCCGCGTTTGCGCCGGCTTTGCTGATCGCGACGCTGTATCGCTTGGCGCTCGACGTTTCCGCAACGCGCCTCATTCTTACGCACGGCGATGAGCCGGGAGCGGTCGGCGCGGTCATCCCGGCGTTCGGTGCTTTCGTCGTCGGTGGAAACGCACTCATCGGCCTCATCATTTTCGCGATATTGATCACGATCCAGTTCGTGGTCGTCGCGAGCGGCGCGCAGCGCGTCGCTGAGGTTGCAGCGCGCTTCACGCTCGACGCCATGCCGGGCAAACAGATGGCGATCGACGCCGAGGTTCACGCGGGCGTTCTCGAGCCGGATGCCGCTCGCGCAAAACGCGCGCGCATTCAAGCCGAAGCCGACTTTTACGGTGCAATGGACGGCGCGGGAAAGTTCGTCAAGGGCGACGCCATCGCAGCGCTCGTCATCGTCGGCCTGAATCTTGCGGGCGGGATCGCCGCGGGCATGGCGCGCGGCCTTTCACCGGCCGATGCTTTCAACACATTCGCAATTCTGTCGATCGGCAATGCGCTCGTCACCACGCTGCCGGCATTTTTGATCTCGCTTGCGATGGGTCTGATGGTGACGCGCGTCGCCGTCGATCGTTCGCTCGGCGCGGATCTCGCGCAGCAGCTGCTCGCGCGTCCCGACGCGCTTCGCGGCGCGGCCGCACTGATCGGCATTTTGGCGCTCGTTCCGGCGTTACCGGGCCCGCTCTTTGCCGCGCTCGCGGCCGCTGCGTTTGGCGCGTCGCAACTGGCGCGCCGCCGGCAGCGCGACGAAAGCGAAGCAGCAAAGCGTAAAGCCGCGCAAGCAAAGCGTTCGGCGATGCGCAAACCGGAGAGCGCACTCGGACTGGTCGGTGTCGACACGCTCTCGATCGATCTTGGATCGAATCTGCTCGTGTTGATCGCGCCGCCGAACGACGAAGCGTTGCTCGATCGCATTGGGGAAGTGCGCCGCGCGCTCGCGGTCGAGATCGGCATCGCGATTCCCGGCGTGCGATTACGCGACGATTTGACGCGCGATGCGCAGACCTATGCCATTCGCGTGCGCGACGCCGTTGCAGCAGCCGGGAAACTCTATCCCGGACGCCTTATCGCGGTAGGCGATTCAAAAGCGCTCGCAAGCATCGAAGGCGAGCCGATCCGCGAGCCGGTGTACGGGCTCGACGCGCGCGCGATTGCGCCGCAGGCGCGTGCCGAAGCCGAACGCGCGGGGCTTTTGGCGTTCGATGCAATTTCGATCGTTGGTTCGCATCTTGCGGAAGTCGCGCGGGCTCACGCCGCGGAGCTTTTCGGACGTCAAGAGTTTGCCACGCTCCTGGAGCATTTGCGCGCTGCTGCGCCGGCGCTCGTGAAAGAGATCGGCGACGGCGGTGTCGCAATCGGTGCGGCTCATCGCGCATTTGTGCTGTTGCTGCGCGAGCGCATGTGGCCGCGCGACCCTCTCGTCGCACTCGAAGCGCTAATCGATGCCGCCGACGCGCGCGACCCGCGCGAGCTGGCTGAGGCGATGCGTCGCCGCCTCGTTCCGATCGAGCTTCGCCGCCGCAACGAAACGCTGTGCGCGCTCGTTTCCGCACCGGATCTGGAAGAGACGCTGGCGCGCTACGACGATCCGCAGTCCGGCGTCGCACTGGATCCGTCGGCAGCTCTACAGGTACGTGACGAGCTGATCGCGCACGCGCAGCGCTTTCCGCGCAACGCCGCCGTCATTACCTCCGCACGAACGCGTCCACTCTTGGGAGAGCTCGTCGCGCGATGGGGACTAGGGGTCGAGGTGTTCGCCTATCCCGAGCTGCCGCGCGAGATGCCGCTCGAGCCCCTCGGCATTATTGGAGCTGGCACCCCGGGCATCGCCCCGTGATCGTCAGCGCGCAGTCGACTTCACCAAAGTCGTGCCCCGTTGCAATCGTACGCGCGACATCCGAAAGTCCGGGCGCATCGACGTTGACGAGCTGGCCGCATTGCGTGCACAAAAGGTGATGATGTTTTTCCAAGACGGCTTCGAAACGCGCCGCCGAACCTGCATGCGAAAAGACCTGCACGAGGCCAAGCTCGCGCAAGATGTCCAGCGTGCGATAAATCGTGCCTAAGCTAACTCCGGGAAGCTCCGCGCGAACGCGCTCCAAAATCGTCTCCGCGGACAGATGTGCAGATCCGTCGAGCGCTCGTAAAATCGCGGCACGCTGCTTCGTCAGGCGATATTTCGTCTGCAGAAGGCCGGCGTCTACCCCCCGTATGTCCATGCCAGCAAGCGACCTCCCGAGTTGGTTTGACCCGGAGTGGCGAGCCTGCTACAATCTGCGGGTTCTCCCCTTCCCGCTAGCGGAAAATGTGGCTTAAATATAAGAACCTCGTGAAGGCGGCATTGCTTGTCGTCTTCGTTGCGCTGTGCGTTTGGGCGATCGTGCCCGTGCAGCAGAAAATCCACCTCGGACTCGATCTCCGGGGCGGCGTTCGCGTTTTGCTGCAGCTTCAGCCGACCAAAGAAGTTCCGGCGATTACCAGCCAAGTGCAGGGTCAGGTCATTCAGGTCATCGACAACCGCATCAACGGGCTGGGCGTGACCGAGCCGCAGATCTCGCGCTCGGGGAACGATCGAATCCTCGTCGAGCTCCCGGATGTGAAGAATCCGGACGAAGCCGTTCGCGCGCTCAAAGACGTCGCGAACCTCGAGTTCAAGATCGTTCCGACGCAGGTTGCCGACCGCGCGTACGCCGCGCAGCAGACCGGCAAAGACAAGTCATATATTGAAGGTACGGTGCAGAAGCCGTCGGGCGCATATCTTGCCAGTGGTCCGACGATCTACAGCGGCGCGCAGCTGAAGGGGGCGCAGCCCGCGTACGACCAAGCGAATCATCCGAAGATCGACTTCCAGACGAAAGATCCGGGCAAGTTCGACTCGCTGACGCGCAAGTATCTGCACCAGAACCTCGGCATCTTCTTAGACGGCAGTTTCGTTTCGGCGCCGGTCATCCAGGCGCCGATCGGCGAAAGCGGCGAGATCACCGGCAACTTCACAGAAGACGAAGTCGTGCGCATTTCCGACGAGCTGAATGCCGGCGCGCTTCCCGTCCCGGTGGTCGTCATTTCGAACGACACGATCGGACCGGTTCTGGGCCAGACCGATCTGACGGAATCGCTGTGGGCGGCCGCGCTCGGTCTCGCGCTCGTGCTCGTCTTCATGATCGTCGTCTATCGGGTGCCCGGTTTGCTCGCAGACTTGGCGCTGGTCGTCTACGTCGTTGCGTTGCTCGCGCTCTTGTCGGCCGCTAAAGCGACGCTCACGCTACCGGGCATCGCGGGTTTCGTCCTCTCGATCGGTATGGCAGTCGACGCAAACGTCCTGATCTTCGAGCGGCTCAAAGAAGAATTGTGGGCTGGGAAGACGCTGCGCGCGGCGGTGCGCACGGGATTCGCGCGCGCGTTCGTGACCGTCTTCGATAGTCACGTAACGACCATCGTCGGTGCCGCGGTATTGTTCATGTTCGGCACCGGAACCGTCAAAGGTTTTGCGTACACGCTGTTTTGGGGTACGG